>JBJTVI010000281.1:0-6462 GCA_046081145.1 Rubrivivax sp. | reverse complement strand
GGAAGCGTCAAGCCGCACACGCACTTCACGGCGGAGATCTACGTGCTGAGCAAGGAGGAGGGCGGGCGACACACGCCGTTCTTCAACAACTACCGGCCGCAGTTCTACTTCCGCACGACGGACGTGACGGGTGCGGTGGAGCTGCCGCAGGACAAGGAGATGGTGATGCCTGGGGACAACGTGAGCATCACGGTCAAGCTGATCGCCCCGATCGCGATGGAGGAGGGCCTGCGCTTTGCGATCCGCGAGGGCGGGCGCACCGTGGGCGCCGGCGTCGTGGCCAAGATCATCGAGTGAGGCCGCCTTGCAGAAGCAAAAGATCCGCATCCGCCTCAAGGCCTTCGACTACAAGCTGATCGACCAGTCGGCTCTGGAGATCGTCGACACCGCCAAGCGCACCGGGGCCATCGTCAAGGGCCCCGTGCCCCTGCCCACTCGCATGCAGCGCTTCGACATCCTGCGCTCGCCGCACGTCAACAAGACGAGCCGCGACCAGTTCGAGATCCGCACGCACCAGCGCCTCATGGACATCGTCGACCCGACCGACAAGACGGTCGACGCCCTCATGAAGCTCGACCTGCCTGCGGGCGTCGACGTGGAGATCAAGCTGCAGTGAGGCAGCCGGGGTTGCCGCCTCGGCGGCGACCCTGCTATACTCTAAGGCTTTCCCGGAGTTGCCCCTTGGGGTGGCCCGGTGGGTGAGCGGCGCGCCTGGGCGCGGCGCCTGCCCGATCAGTCAGCCCTGCCAATCGATGCGGGGCATGTGCAACAAGGCCCCGCCGCGTGTGGGGCTGGAGAAGAACCATGACGACCGCAGATGCGAGCCACCGGCTCGGTTTGCTGGGCCGCAAGGTGGGCATGACGCGCGTCTTCACGGACGACGGCGATACCGTGCCCGTGACGGTGCTGGACGTGTCCAACAACCGCGTGGCCCAGGTCAAGTCCGTCGACTCCGACGGCTACGTTGCCCTCCAGGTCGCCTTCGGCACCCGCAAGGCCTCCAGGCTCACCAAGCCCGAGTCCGGGCATCTGGCCAAGGCTGGCGTGGAGCCCTGCGAGATGCTGCGCGAGTTCCGCGTGAGCGCCGAGGTCGCCAGCCAGTTCCAGCCCGGCCAGCCGGTGCCCGTGACGCTCTTTGCCGCCGGGCAGATGGTGGACGTGCAGGGCACCTCGATCGGCAAGGGCTTTGCGGGCACGATCAAGCGTCACAACTTCGGCTCGCAGCGCGCCTCGCACGGCAACAGCCGCTCGCACAACGTGCCCGGCTCGATCTCCATGGCGCAGGACCCGGGCCGCGTGTTCCCTGGCAAGAAGATGACCGGCCACATGGGCGACGAGACCGTCACGACGCAGAACCTTGACGTGGTGCGTGTGGACGAGGCGCGCTCGCTGCTGCTCGTCAAGGGCGCGGTGCCCGGCGCCAAGAACGGCTTCGTCGTCGTGCGCCCGGCTGTCAAGGCCAAGGCCGCCAAGGGAGCCCAGTGATGCAGCTCGAGCTCCTGAACGAACAGGGCCAGGCCACCTCCAAGGTGGACGCCCCCGACACCGTCTTCGCCCGTGATTACAACGAGGCGCTCGTGCACCAGGTGGTCGTGGCCTACCAGGCCAACGCGCGCCAGGGCACCCGCGCCCAGCTCGACCGCGGCGAGGTCAAGCACTCCACCAAGAAGCCTTTCCGCCAGAAGGGCACCGGCCGCGCCCGCGCGGGCATGACCTCCTCGCCGCTGTGGCGCGGCGGCGGCCGCATCTTCCCGAACCGGCCCGACGAGAACTTCTCGCACAAGGTCAACAAGAAGATGTACCGCGCCGGCATGGCCTCGATCCTGTCGCAGCTCGCGCGCGACGGCCGCCTGGCGGTGGTCGAGTCGATCACGGTGGAGGCGCCCAAGACCAAGCTGCTGGCGCAGAAGTTCAAGGCCATGGGCCTGGATTCGGTCCTCGTGATCGCCGACAGCGTCGACGAGAACCTGGCGCTGGCTTCGCGCAACCTGGCCAACGTGCTGGTGGTCGAGCCGCGCTACGCCGATCCGCTGTCCCTCGTCTTCTTCAAGAAGGTGCTGGTGACCAAGGGCGCGATCGAGCAGCTCAAGGAGATGTACGCATGAGCACCGCACCGAAGTTCGATGAGGGGCGCCTCGCCCAGGTGCTCGTCGCGCCGATCGTGTCCGAGAAGGCCACGCGCGTGGGCGAAAAGCGCAACCAGGTGCTCTTCAAGGTCCTGCGCGACGCGACCAAGCCCGAGATCAAGGCGGCGGTCGAGCTGATGTTCAAGGTCGAGGTGGCCTCGGTGGAGACGCTCAACCAGAAGGGCAAGAAGAAGCGCTTCGGGCGCACCTTCGGCCGGCGCGACCACATCAAGAAGGCCTACGTGTCGCTCAAGCCGGGCCAGGAGCTCAACTTCTCCGGGGAGGCCGCGTAAATGGCCGTCATCAAAGTCAAGCCGACCTCGCCCGGCCGCCGCGCCGTGACGAAGGTCGTGCACAAGAACCTGCACAAGGGCGCGCCCGAGGCGTCGCTGCTCGAGCCGCAGATCCAGAAGGCCGGCCGCAACAACAACGGCCACATCACGATGCGCCACAAGGGCGGCGGGCACAAGCACCACTATCGCGTGGTCGACTTCCGCCGCAACAAGGATGGCATCCCGGCCAAGGTGGAGCGCGTCGAGTACGACCCGAACCGCTCGGCCCATATCGCGCTGCTGTGCTATGCCGACGGCGAGCGCCGCTACATCATCGCCCCGCGCGGTGTGGAGGCCGGCACGACGCTGCTCTCTGGGGCCGAGGCCCAGATCAAGGCCGGCAACGCACTGCCGATCCGCAACATCCCGGTGGGCTCGACGATCCACTGCGTGGAGATGCTGCCGGGCAAGGGTGCGCAGATCGCGCGTTCGGCCGGCTCGGCCGTCACGCTGATGGCCCGCGAAGGCATCTACGCGCAGATTCGCCTGCGCTCGGGTGAGGTGCGACGCATCCACATCGATTGCCGCGCCACGATCGGCGAAGTCGGCAACGAGGAGCACAACCTGCGCCAGTACGGCAAGGCCGGTGCGCGTCGCTGGAAGGGCATCCGCCCGACGGTGCGCGGCGTGGCGATGAACCCGGTGGACCACCCGCACGGTGGCGGCGAGGGCCGCACGGGCGAAGGCATGCCTCAGGTCTCGCCGTGGAACACGCTGACCAAGGGCTACCGCACCCGCAACAACAAGCGCACGCAGACCATGATCGTCTCGCGTCGCAAGAAGTAAGGCGCTGCCATGACCCGTTCACTGAAAAAGGGCCCCTTCGTCGACCATCACCTGATGGCCAAGGTCGAGAAGGCTTCGGCCACGAAGGACAAGAAGCCCATCAAGACCTGGTCGCGCCGCAGCACGATCCTGCCCGACTTCATCGGGCTGACGATCGCCGTGCACAACGGCAAGCAGCACGTGCCGGTCTACGTCACCGACCAGATGGTGGGCCACAAGCTCGGCGAGTTCGCGCTCACCCGCATCTTCAAGGGCCACCCGGCCGACAAGAAGGCGAAGAAGTAAGGGGCCACTGAGATGGAAACCAAAGCTAGCGTGCGCGGCGTGCGCCTGTCGGTGGACAAGGGGCGGCTCGTGGCCGACCTGATCCGCGGCAAGAAGGTCGACCAGGCCCTGAACATCCTCACCTTCACGCAGAAGAAGGCCGCAGGCATCGTCAAGAAGGCGCTCGAGTCGGCGGTGGCCAATGCCGAGCACAACGACGGCGCGGACATCGACGAACTGCGCGTGAAGTCGATCTACATCGAGCAGGGCGCCACGCTCAAGCGCTTCTCGGCGCGTGCCAAGGGCCGCGGCAATCGGATCAGCAAGGGCACGTGTCACATCTACGTGACCGTCGGAAACTGAGGGCGCGCGAAGGAACACCATGGGACAGAAGATCCACCCCACCGGCTTTCGCCTGCCCGTCACCCGGGCCTGGGCTTCGCGCTGGTTCGCCAACAACCGCAACTTCAGCCAGATGCTGGCCGAGGACCTCGCCGTGCGCGATTTCCTCAAGAGCAAGCTCAAGAGCGCGGCCGTCTCGCGCATCCTCATCGAGCGCCCCGCCAAGAACGCCCGCATCACGATCTACTCGGCGCGCCCGGGTGTGGTGATCGGCAAGAAGGGCGAGGACATCGAGAACCTCAAGGCCGAACTCGCCCGCCGCCTGGGCGTGCCGGTGGCCGTGAACATCGAGGAAATCAGGAAGCCCGAGATCGACGCGCAGCTGATCGCCGACTCGATCACGCAGCAGCTCGAAAAGCGCATCATGTTCCGCCGCGCCATGAAGCGCGCGATGCAGAACGCCATGCGCCTGGGCGCGCAAGGCATCAAGATCATGTCCTCGGGCCGCCTCAACGGCATCGAGATCGCACGCTGCGAGTGGTACCGCGAGGGGCGCGTGCCTCTGCACACCCTCAAGGCTGACATCGACTACGGCTTCTCGGAAGCAAAGACCACCTACGGCGTGATCGGCGTGAAGTGCTGGGTCTACCGGGGCGACAACCTCGGCCGTGGCGAAGCCCCGGGCGCGCAGCGCCCCGAGGAGGGCGGCGACGAGCGCCGTGCCCGTCGTGGCGCCCCGCGCCCCGGCGGCCCCGGTGCGCCGGGCGGCCGTGGCCGCCCCGGCGGTGAGCGCGCCCCGCGTGCCGATGCCGCCCCCGGCGCGGCCCCGGCTGGCGACGCGCCCAAGACGCCCGTGGTCAAGCGTGTGCGCCGTGCCGCCGCGCCTGGCGGCGAGGCCAAAGGAGAATAAGCATGCTGCAACCTTCCCGTCGCAAGTTCCGCAAGGAACAGAAGGGACGCAACACCGGCGTGGCCACGCGCGGTGCCAACGTCTCCTTCGGGGATTTCGGCCTGAAGGCCACCGAACGCGGCCGCCTCACGGCGCGCCAGATCGAGGCCGCGCGCCGCGCCATCTCGCGCCACATCAAGCGCGGCGGCCGCATCTTCATCCGCATCTTCCCGGACAAGCCGATCTCGCAGAAGCCCGCCGAAGTCCGCATGGGCAACGGCAAGGGCAACCCGGAGTACTACGTGGCCGAGATCGTGCCGGGCAAGGTGCTGTATGAGCTCAACGGCGTGCCCGAGGCGCTGGCCCGCGAGGCCTTCACGCTGGCGGCGGCCAAGCTGCCGCTGCGCTGCACGTTCGTGACGCGCCAGGTCGGCGCCTGAGAACCGGAGCCCCCCGATGAAAGCATCCGAACTGCGCGCCAAGGACGTGGCTGCGCTCGAGAAGGAAGTGACCGAGCTGCTGCGCGCCCATTTCGGCCTGCGCATGCAGAAGGCCACCCAGCAGCTGTCCAACACCACCCAGCTGGGCCGCACGCGCCGTGACGTCGCGCGCGCCAAGACGATCCTCGCCGAGAAGAAGAAGGCCGCGAAATGAGCGAACAGCAAGCCACGCCTGCGCACAACACCCGCACGCTGATCGGGCGCGTGGTCAGCGACAAGCGCGCCAAGACGGTCACGGTGCTCGTGGAGAGGCGTACTGCGCACGAGCTCTACGGCAAGATCGTCGCGCGTTCGCGCAAGTACCACGCCCACGACGAAAAGGGCGAGTACAAGATGGGCGACCTCGTCGAGATCGCCGAGGGCCGGCCCATCTCCAAAACCAAGTCCTGGACGGTGACGCGCCTGGTGGAGAAGGCCCGCCTGGTCTGATTCGCTGCCAAGCCTCAGTGCGCCTCGGGGTTTCTCGCCCCGGGCCGCCCCCGCGGGCCGTATCGCCAGTACAAGGGCGCTCGGCCCGTTTCTCATGACAAGGACCTACCGATGATCAAGGTTGGAGACAAGCTGCCCGCGTGCACGATCAAGGAATTCGTCGCCGTCGAGGGCCAGGGGTGCGCGATCGGCTCGAACGATTTCGATGTCTCGGCGGCGGCCGCCGGCAAGACGGTGGCGCTCTTCGCCGTCCCGGGCGCCTTCACGCCCACCTGCTCGGCCCAGCACCTGCCCGGCTTCGTGCAGCACGCGCAGGAACTGCGCGAGGCGGGCATCGACGAGATCTGGTGCCTGTCAGTGAACGACCCCTACGTCATGGGCGCCTGGGGCAAGGATCAGGGCACCGCCGGCAAGGTGCGGATGGTGGGCGATGGCAACGGTGCCTTCACCACCGCGGCGGGCATGATGCTCGATCGCAGTGCCGCGGGCCTGGGCATGCGCTCGGCGCGCTACTCGATGCTCGTGGTCGATGGCACCGTGCGCACGCTCAACCTCGAGGCGCCCGGCAAGTTCGAGGTCAGTGGCGCGGCCGCGCTGCTCGAGCAGGCGCGCGCCCTGCGCGCCGGCTGAGGCCCGGCCCGGCCGCAGCGGCGTGGCCGCGTGCCTAGCGGGCAGGCTCCTGCCACGCGCCGGCCAGCCCGCGCGCCAGCGGCCCGATGCGGCGCTCCTGTTCACGCAACTCGGCCTCGAAAGCCGCCGGCGTGGCGGTGCGCGGCACCATCCCCGCCCTTCGA
>JBJTVI010000280.1:0-4799 GCA_046081145.1 Rubrivivax sp. | reverse complement strand
GTCGCCGGGCACGAGATCCTGCGTCGCAATCAGCCGCGTACGCAGCGTCATGGCCGGGCGCAGGCCCCAGTCGTCGATCGAGCGCGCGGGATGGTCGGGCGCGCTGCCGTAGGAGAGGATGCCTGCGCGCACCCAGTCGCTGCGCACGAGGGGGCGGGCGGGATCGGGCGTGTCGCCGCCGATCAGGGTGGCGGCGCTGTTGGACAGGCTCCTCTCGCCGGGCAGGTCGTGCGTGGCGGACTCGAAGGCGGCCACCTGATGCGCCACGCCGCGCGGGCCGTCGGCATCCGAGAAGTGCGTCATGAGCGTGATCTCCTCGACCTGCGGCAGCACGTTCAGGCGCGTCCACGCCGCACGAAAGGCCGCCGGGGTGAAGCCCAGGCGGTTCATGCCGCTGTTCATCTTCAGGAACACGCGATGGGGCTGCTGGGTCTTGTGGGCGGCCAGCCAATCGATCTGCTGCGCCGTGTGCACCACGTGCCACAGGCCCAGGCGCGAGCACCGCTCGAGGTCGCGCGGCTCGAAGCAGCCCTCCAGCAGCAGCACTGGCCCGCGCCAGCCCAGCGCCCGGATGCGCTCGGCCTCGGCCAGGTCCAGCAGCGCAAAGCCGTCGGCGCCGCGCAGGCCCTCCCAGGCGCGCTCGATGCCGTGGCCGTAGGCGTTGGCCTTGACCACGGCCCACAGCCGCGCATCGGGCGCGGCGGCGCGCGCGCGCTTGAGGTTGTGGGCAAGGGCATCGGTGTGGATCAGGGCTTCGATGGGGCGTGGCACGTTTTCGTCCTGGGGCAGGCGCGGTCTTGCGCGATGTGGAACGCTGCGACCCGCATGCTATAACCCCGGCCCAGCCGACCACGGAGACAAAACCGCGAGCGCGCCCTCACCGAGCGGCGCTGCCGCCCGAGCCGCGAACCCTGCACCGGGTTGCCGCGCGCCGCGAGACACGCATGAAAAAAGGCTTCTCGACCATCATGTCGGCGCAGTTCTTCAGCTCGCTGGCCGACAACGCACTCTTCGTCGCCGCGGTGGAACTGCTGCGCACGGGCGGCGCCCCGGAGTGGCAGCGCGTGGCGCTGGTGCCGATGTTCGCCTTCTTCTACGTCGTGCTCGCGCCGTGGGTCGGGGCCTTCGCGGATTCGCTGCCCAAGGGCCGCGTGATGTTCTTCTCCAACGCCATCAAGGTGGTGGGCTGCCTGATGATGCTCTTCGGCGCGCATCCGCTGCTGGCCTACTCCGTGGTGGGGCTGGGCGCGGCGGCCTACTCGCCGGCGAAGTACGGCATCCTCACCGAGCTGTTGCCGCCCTCGCAGCTGGTCAAGGCCAACGGCTGGATCGAGGGCCTGACGATCGCCTCGATCATCCTGGGGGTCCTGCTCGGGGGCCAGCTCGTGGGGGCGAAGGTGGCCACCATGCTCCTGGGCTGGGACATTCCTGGCTTCGAGACGGGCATCGACACGCCGCCGGAGGCCGCCATCAGCGCGATCATGGTGCTGTACGTGGTGGCGGCGGGCTTCAACCTGTACATCCCGCGCACGGGCGCGCCGATGCAGCCGATGGACCCGAACCCGCTGCGCCTGGCACGCGACTTCCGGCAGTGCAACCGCCGGCTGTGGCAGGACAAGCTCGGGCAGATCTCGCTGGCCACCACCACGCTCTTCTGGGGCGTGTCGGGCAACCTGCGCTACATCGTGTTTGCCTGGGCGGCAGCGGCGCTGGGCTACTCCACCACGCAGGCCTCCTCGCTCGTGGGGGTGGTGGCCATCGGCACGGCGGTGGGGGCGGTGGTGGCCTCGGTGGCCATGAAGCTCGACCGCGCCACGAGCGTCATCCCGCTGGGCATTGGCATGGGCCTGCTCGTGATGGTGCTCAACGTGATCAGCAACGTCTGGGTGGCCGCGCCCTTCCTCATCGTGCTCGGGGCCATCGGGGGCTTCCTCGTGGTGCCGATGAACGCGCTGCTGCAGCACCGCGGCCACAACCTCATGGGAGCGGGCCGCTCGATCGCGGTGCAGAACTTCAACGAGCAGGCCTGCATCCTGCTGCTGGGGGCCTTCTACGCGGGCATGACGATCGTCGGGATGTCGGCCTTCGGTGCGATCACGATGTTCGGCATCGTGGTGGCCGGCACGATGTGGGTGATCGGGCGCTGGCACCGTCACAACACGGTGGCGCATCGGCAGGAGGTCGAGCGGCTGCTGGCGATCGCGCGCGCGGATCCGCACTGAGCGGCGCGGTTTCGTACGGTCCTGAACCCACGCGCGCTCACCCGCACCGATCCCCACGCAGCCCCGGCACTCCGCGAGCCCATGTTCGATCGCCATTCGTGGCTGCCCGTGCTCGCGCTGGTGAGCAACGCCGGCACCTGGGGCCTGTCGTGGTTTCCCTTCCGGTGGATGCAGGAGCAGGGGCTGCACGCGCTGTGGGCCACGGCCTTCATCTATGCGCTGGCGGTGGGGGTGCTCGCCCTCGTGCGGCGCGAGTCCTTCGGGCAGCTGCTGCGCACGCCGAGCCTGTGGTGGCTGGTGCTGGCTGCCGGCACCACCAACGCCACCTTCAACTGGGCGGTGACCATCGGCGACGTGGTGCGGGTGGTGCTGCTGTTCTACCTGATGCCGCTGTGGGCGGTGCTGCTGGCGCGCCTGGTGCTGCACGAGCGGCTGACGGCGATGGCGGCGCTGCGCGTGGCCATGGCGCTCGCGGGCGCGCTCATCGTGCTGTGGCCCGAGGGCGGGGGCTGGCCGCTGCCGCGCTCGGCGCCCGACTGGCTGGGCGTGGCAGGCGGCTTCTCGTTTGCGCTCAACAACGTGATGCTGCGCCGCGAGGCGCACCGTCCCGAGGCGGCGCGGGCGCTGGCGATGTTCGGCGGGGGCGTGCTCGTCTCGGGTGCGCTGGCGGGGGTGCTCACCGCCTCGGGTGCGGTGCCCGCGCCGGCGGCGTTTGCCTGGGGCTGGGCGCTGCCGGCCCTGGCGCTGGCGCTCGTGTTCCTGCTGGGCAACCTGGCGCTGCAGTACGGGGCAGCGCGGCTGCCGGCCAACGCCACGGCGGTGGTGATGCTCTCGGAGGTGCTGTTTGCCTCCGCCTCGGCGGTGCTGCTGGGGGCGGGCACGCTGACGCCGCAGCTCCTGCTGGGCGGAGCGTTGATCCTGGGGGCCTCGCTGCTCGTGGTGTGGCGCCCGCGCGGGGGCTGAGCGGGCTGGGCGCCCGCGAGGACAGGCGGCAGGCCGGAAGGCCGAAGGGCCGAAGGGCCGAAGGGCCGGCAGATGGCGGTTGGCGTGGGCGCTGCGCGCCAGACAACCGAACAGGGTAGGCCAAAGCCCGTTTCCGGGCAGGCCGAAGGGCTTAGCGGGGCGCTCGTACCATGAACCCCACTTTGATCGGCGCCTGCGCCCCTCCTGCCATGACTGCTGCCACTGCTCCCGCCCCCACCGCTGCCACCATCCACGACTTCGAGGCTCTCTCGATCGAAGGCAAGCCTGCCTCGCTGGCAGCCGTGCGCGGGCAGGTGCTGCTCATCGTCAACACCGCCAGCGCCTGCGGCTACACGCCGCAGTTCGCGGGGCTCGAAAAGCTCTGGCAGGCCTACCGCGACCGCGGGCTCGTGGTGATCGGTTTTCCGAGCAACGAGTTCGGCGCGCAGGACCCGGGCAGCAACGCCGAGATCGCGCAGTTCTGCCAGGCGCGCTATGGCGTGAGCTTTCCGATGATGGCCAAGGTGGAGGTCAACGGCCCGGGCGCCCATCCCTTGTGGAAGTGGCTCAAGGCGCAGGCCCCGGGCGTGCTCGGCTCCGAGGCGATCAAGTGGAACTTCACCAAGTTCCTCGTGGGCCGCGATGGCCAGGTGATCAAGCGCTACGCCTCGGTAGACAAGCCCGAGGCGATCGTGGCGGATATCGAGCACGCGCTGGGCTGAGGTATCGAGGCTCGAACCTGCGGGCCTCTCTCGGGGCCTCTGTCCGGGCCTCGCCGGGCTTCTCCGGGCTTCTCCAGCTTCCTCCAGCCTCGGCTGGCTGCCTCTTGCGCCGATCCTGCGCGGCAGGCCCGGCCGATAATCCGGGGCTTTGCTGTTCCCGCGAGCCCTGCCATGTTCCAGCACATCACGCCCTACGCGGGCGACCCGATCTTTGCCATCGTCGAGGCCTTTCAGCGCGACCCTCGCCCGGGCAAGGTGAACCTCTCGATCGGCATCTACTTCGACGAAGCGGGGCGCATCCCGGTGCTGCCGAGCGTGCAGCAGGCCGAGGCGCGCGCGCTGGCCGCGGGGGGCACCAAGTCGTACCTGCCGATGGAAGGCGACGGCGCGGCGCGCGCGCAGGTGCAGTCGCTCCTCTTCGGGGCCGCCCACCCGGCGGTGACGCAGCGGCGCATCGCCACCATCCAGACGGTGGGCTCCTCGGGCGGCCTGCGCGTGGGCGCGGACTTCCTGAAGGCCTGGCTGCCCGACAGCGCCGTGTGGGTGAGCGACCCCACCTGGGACAACCACCGCTCGATGTTCGAGGGCAGCGGCTTTGCGGTGCACACCTACCCCTACTACGACGCGGCCACGGGGGGCCTGCGCTTCGAGCAGATGCTGGCCACGCTCGCCACGCTGCCGGCGCGCAGCATCGTGCTGCTGCACGCCTGCTGCCACAACCCCACGGGGGTGGACCTCACACCCGCGCAGTGGGACGCGCTCGTGCCAGTGCTGCGCGCGCGCGAACTGCTGCCCTACGTGGACCTGGCCTACCAGGGCTTTGGCGACGGCATGGCGGAAGACACCTACGCCGTGCGCGCACTGGCCGACGCGGGCCTCGTCTTCTTCGTGG
>JBJTVI010000279.1:0-3678 GCA_046081145.1 Rubrivivax sp. | reverse complement strand
CGAAGGTGGGCTCGCCGCGCGAATCGAGCAGGTCGCTCGTCAATCCGAGCTTGAAGGCCATCGGAGCTTCCTCTTTACGGGCGGTCAGGCGCGCGCGGCGGCGTGGTCGACCAGCGCGCGGGTGGCGTCGGCCAGCAGCCCCACGTCCGTTCCCACCGCGAGCATGGTGTAGCCCATCGCCCGGGCGCGGTCGATCCAGGCCCGGTCTGTGGCCATGAAACCGGCGGCCTTGCCGTGGCGGCGCGCCACCTCGGCCACCTGCCGCATCGCGGCGTCGAAGCGCGGGTCGTCGAACTGCGCCGGGATGCCCATGAAGTTGGAGAGGTCGAAGTGCCCCACCCACAGCACGTCCACGCCATCGACCGCGGCGATCGCCTCCACCTCGGCCAGCCCGCGCTCGGTCTCGATCTGCGCGATCACGAGCGTGCGCTCGTTGTAGAGCTGCATCTTGCGTCCCACGTCGCCGCCGCGGTAGTCGCACTGGGCAAAGCCGAAGCCCGCGCCGCGCCGGCCCTCGGGTGGGTAGCGGCAGGCCTCGACGATGGCGCGCGCCTGCTCGGCCGATTCCACCATCGGGATCATCACGCCGCGCGCACCCAGGTCGAGCGCGCGCGCGAGCCACGTGTACTCGCCGCGCGGCACTCGCACCATCGGCTCGATGGGCAGCCCGCGGCAGCTCGCAAAGAGCCACTTCAGCGTCTCGAAGCCCAGCCCCGTGTGCTCCATGTCGTAGATCACGAAGCGGCAACCGGCCTGGGCCAGGATGGACGACATGCCGGGCGAGAAGAACTCGAAGGTCATCGCGCCCACCACCGTCTCGCCGGCGAGGATGGGAGGCTTGGCCAGGTTGGGCTGCATGCCGGGGCTACTTGGCGTACACGAGGTCGCGCAGGGTCAGGGAGAGCTCGGGCACGTAGCTGATGACCATCAGGCAGGCCAGCACCACGCCGACGAAGGGGATCAGGTCCCGGATGATCCGGTCCAGCGATATTCGCGCCACCGTGCAGGCCGCAAACAGGTTCACCCCAAACGGCGGCGTGATCATCCCCATGGCGAGGTTCACCACCACCACCATGCCGAAGTGCACGGGGTCGATGCCGAAGTGCACCGCCACCGGCACCAGGATCGGCGCGAGCACGATGATGGCCGCGCCCGTCTCGATGAACATGCCGATGATGAACAGGGCCACGTTCACGCCCAGCAGGAAGTAGGCGGGCGATTGCAGGATCTCCTGCAGCCACTGCCCGATGGCGCCCGGCACGCCCGCGCGGGTGATGAGGAAGGCAAACAGCCCCGCGTTGGCGATGATGAACATGATCACCGCGCTCGAGATCACCGACTTGCGCAGGATGCCGTAGAGATCCTTGAGCTTGATCTCGCGGTACACCACGGTGCCGATGATGAAGGCGTAGAGCACCGCCACCGCGGCGGCCTCGGTGGGCGTGAACACGCCGCCGTAGATGCCGCCGAGCACCACCACCGGCATGAGCAGCGCCCAGCCCGCCTGCCAGGTGGCCCGGCCGAAGCTCAGGCGGCCGTCGCCGTCGTTCTTGCCCCAGCCCTTGACCTTGGCGTACAGCCACACGAAGAGCATCAGCGCGCCGCCGATGAGAAGACCCGGCCCGACCCCCGCGATGAAGAGCTCGCCGATGGACACCTCGGCGCTCACGCCAAAGAGGATCATCGGGATGGAAGGCGGGATGATCACGCCCAGCTCGGCCGAGGTCGCCTGCAGCGCGGTGGACCAGGGGCGCGGGTACCCGTGCTTGATCAGCGCCGGGATCAGGATCGCCCCGATGGCGAAGGTGGTGGCCACCGAGGAGCCCGACACCGCCGCGAAGATCATGCAGGTGAGCACGCAGGTCATGGGCAGCCCGCCCTGGATGCCGCCGACGATGCTCTTGGAGAAATCGATGAGCCGGCGCGAGATGCCGCCGGTTTCCATCAGGTTGCCCGCCAGGATGAAGAAGGGAATGGCCGCCAGCGGGAACTTGTTGATCGAATTGAACATCTCCTTGACGGAAATGAGCATGTTCGCGTTGGCCAGCTGGATGCCCAGGATGGCCGACAGGCCGATGGAGACGGCCACCGAGACGCTGAGCGCAAAGCACAGCAGCATCGTCACGAGCATCGCGAGGCTCATTGCGCGGACTCCAGTTCCAGGCGCTTGGGGTCGAGCCAGTTGCCCACGATCCCGATCATGCTGAAGACCGCCCCCACGGGCAGCGCCAGGTAGGCCCAGAACATCGACACGCCTTCCAGGCCGATCATCGACTGCACGCTGCCGCGCTGCGCGTACATCCACCCCCACCACAGGATGATCCCGCACAGCAGCAGGGCCGCCCCGGCCACCACCGTGTCCAGCACGCGCCGGATGCGCCCGCCGCTCATGCGGTAGAGCATGTCCACGCTCACCATCGCGCCTTGCCGGAAGGCGGTGGGAATGCCCAGGAAGACCATCCAGATCAGGCTGAAGCGGATCAGCACCTCGGTCCACTCCGCCGGGGATTCCAGGATGAAGCGGGTGATGATCTGGTGGATGGCAAAGCACGAGGCCAGGGCCATCATCAGGCAGGCCCCCGCCATCGAGACGGAGGTGGCCCAGCGCTCGAAGCGCAGGAACTGCTGTTTCATCGGCCGGCGGCCTCCGGAAAAGGCAAGACGCCCGCCAGCTTGTACCGGTCGGGCGTCCGAAGCGTCAGGAACCTGGGAGGGGTACCCGGATCAGCGGAAATTGCGGATCCGGTCCAGGTTCTCCTTGCCGAACTGCCGCTCGAACTCGGCGTACACCGGGGCCAGGGCGGCCATGAACTTGGCCTTGTCGACGTTCTCGATGACGGTCATGCCCTTCCTGCGCAGCTCGGCCACGCCGTTGGCATCGTCCCTGTCCACGCGGGCGCGATTGGCCTTCGCGGCCTCCTTCGCGGCGTCCAGGAAGATCTGCTTGTCGCCGGCGCTGAGCTTGTCCCACACGCCCTTGTTCATCAGGAACACCGAAGGCGAGTACACGTGGCCCGTGAGCGTCAGGTGCTTTTGCACCTGGTCGAAGTTGGCCGCCATGATGACCGACAGCGGGTTCTCCTGGCCGTCCACCGTGCCCTGCTGCAGGGCGGTGAACACCTCGGGGAAGGCCATGGGCGTGGTGACGATGCCCAGGCCCTTGTAGGCGGCCACGTGCACCGGGTTCTCCATGGTGCGCATCTTCAGGCCCTTGAGGTCGTTGGGCTCGTTGACCGGGCGCTTGTTGTTGGTCATGTGGCGCACGCCGTTTTCCGTCCAGGCCAGGGCCTTGAAACCTTTGGAGTCGAACTTCGTCAGCAGCTCCTGCCCGATGGGGCCGTCCAGCACGGCGCGTGCGTGCGCCTTGTCCCGAAACAGGAAGGGCACGTCCAGGATGCGCGTTTCGGGCACGAAGTTGGGAACCGGCCCGGTGGAGTTGTGGGCCAGCTCCTGCGTGCCGAGCTGCACCGACTCCATCACCTCGCGCTCGCCGCCGAGGGAGCCCGAGTAGAAGTTCCTGATGACGATGCGGCCGTTGGTGCGACGCTCCACCTCACTGGCGAGCGTGTCGATGGCCTCGCCGGCGTGGGAGTTCTGCCCCACCGAGATGGCGTTGCGCATGGTGATCTGCTGGGCCAGGGCGGCCGAGGTCAGGCCCAGGGCCAGTCCCAGGGTCAG
>JBJTVI010000278.1:0-3587 GCA_046081145.1 Rubrivivax sp. | reverse complement strand
ATGGCCACGCGACGCCGGCTGGGGCTCGCGAGCGTGAGGTCGCGCTCGCCGAAGAGGATGCGGCCCTCGCTGGGCGATTCGAGCCCGGCCACGAGCCGCAGCAGCGTGCTCTTGCCACATCCCGAGGGGCCGACGAAGACGACGAACTCGCCGTCCTCGATGCGCAGGTCGATCCCGCGCAGCGTCTCGGTGCGCCCGAAGCGCTTGCGCAGGCCTTGGAGGGTCAGGGCGGTCATGCGGGGTCGTGGGGCGTTCGGGCAGGTGGCGCAACATCGGGCGCATGCGGGCGCAGGCCGGCAAGCCAGCCTGCCTCCCAGCGGCGCGGCACGCCGGCGCGGTCCAGATCATCCATCAGGGCCTGCCGTGCCGGTGCATCGTCGAGCAGGGCCCCCGGCACGTGGTGGCGTTGCAGGCAGGCGCTGGCCAGGTGCGCGGCCACCTCGCCCACGAGCCACTCCACCGGGTGCACGCGCGTGCAGGCATTGGCCAGATGCGTGACGCCGATGTTCTTGCATCCGGGCAGGAGGTTGTCGCAATCGCGCGGCACGAAGGCGCCCAGCGGGAGCGTGAAGGGGCGTACGCGCGCATTGGTGCCGTGGCCGCTGCGGCAGGTCGGGTGGATGTCCAGGTTGTACCAGGCCACACCCACGCTGTGCTCCACGTGTACGGGCTCGAGGGCGGAGGCGGCTTCGGTCACGCCGATTTCGCGCTGCGTCAGCGTGGCATGCGCCACCACGCGGCGCGACTCGCGCACGTAGCTCTGCTGGGCCAGGCCGTCGGGCGTGCCGAGCACCCCGGCTGCGGGTTGCCACTCGGGCCAGCCGTGGCCACCATCGCCACGCGGCGCCGCGGTGTGCAGCCAGTGCACGAGCGACAGGGTCAGTTCGCGTGCGGCTGCCTCCACCTCGCGCGCGGGCAGCCGCCCGTCGAGCAGCGGGTGCACGGCGTAGTCGTTGTGCCCCCAGTTGACGAGCGTGAGCTCGCTGGGTGGGGGCTGAAGCCCCGGCCACTGGTGGGCCGCCCGCACCCGGCGGTAACGCCACAGGTCGAGCGTGTTGCCCTGCCCGGTCAGCGGGAAGGCTACCGAGGCGCCCCGGCGGCCGGGCAGGAAGAGGCTGAACTGGAGGTGGGCGTGGTGCGGAACGAGCCGCTCGCGCCAGAAGCCGTAGCCCGCTGGCGCCTGCAGCACCGGGCCCGGCCGCGCCTGCCACTCCAGGGCCACGACGTGCGTGATGGGCTGCTGGTCCAGGGCATCGGCCTGCTCGGGCGCATCGGGCTCGCCGAACTCCGCCTGCGATTCCTTCCCGAGCCGGTAGGGCAGCCCGGCCAGGGACAGCAGTTCGCCGGTGTCGGTGGCGTCGATGTACAGCCGCGCCTGCACGGCGTGGACCGCGCCCGATGGGCCTCGAAGGCGCAGCGCGGTGATCAGCCGCCCGCGCCGCTGGACGGCCACGGGCGCCACGCCGCGCAGCACCAGCAGCCGGCCCGCCGACACGTGCGGAGCGAGCAGGGCTTCGAAATGGCGCGCGGCGACCTCGGGCTCGATGCACAGGTTGCTCACCCATCCGTCACCCGGGTTGAGCCCGTGGGTGAGCGAGGTGTGGTCCTCGAAGCCGGGCTGGGCGCGGTAATGCGCACGCATCGCCTCGCGAAAGGCCAGGTAGCTGGCACAGGCCCCGCCGCGCTCGATGGCAGCGTGCTCGTCTGCCGGCACGCCCTGGGCCGTGAACTGGCCGCCCAGCCACCGGTGCTCGGCCCCCAGCAGCACGCGGTGGCCGGCCTCGCAGGCGCGCCAGGCGGCCACCACTCCGCCCAGGCTCGCCCCGATCACCGCGATTTCGGCCGCGTGCGGCATGGTCACTCGACTACCCTCCGTGCTGCGCACGCCGGGGTTCGCGCCTGGGGGCGGCCCGGCGCGCTCACGAGCTGCGCTCCAGTTCCAGGCCGATCTCGAAGGTGCGGTCCCAGGGGAGGTGACTGCGCCGGACGCGCCAGCCCAGCTGCCAGGGGGCCAGCCAGGCATTGGCCTGGGGCACGAAGAGGCGCTGAACATGGTCAGCCAGCGCACCGGGCGCCGGGGCCAGGCCCGACACGCCACCAAGCCCGCCGAGCCCGCCCAGCCGCACCACCTGGCGCAGTTGCGCCTGCCACATCAGGTCCTCGGCCAGCCGCAGGGCCAGGTTGTGGCGGTGGGCGTCGGTGTCGATGCGGCCATGGGCGAGCAGGGCCTGCGCGAGCGCGCAGCCCAGGGTGTTGCCCGCGGTGTTCCAGCCGGCGTAGGCCGCCAGCGAACGCAGCGGGATCACCTGCGCCAGCGCGTGCACGAACCAGGGGTCGGCGCCGTTGGCATAGGCCAGATCGGCCACCGCCACCACCCGACCGGCCTGCTGGTGGCCGGCCAGCTCCGCCCGCCAGGCAGGGTCCACCGGCTCGCGCGCGGGCAAAGGCTGCTGGATGGCCCAGTCGCCTTGCGCGGTGCCCTGGGTGTAGAGCGCCAGCACGATGTCGGCCTGCGTGGCGTCGTCGACGAGTTGCGCGCCCGCGGCACCGATCTGGCTGCGCACCGAATCGGCCAGCGGCCGGTCCTCGTAGCGCGGCACGAGCGCGGACAGCGCCGACGGACGCATGGCGCTCAGCGCGACCCGCAGCGGCGCCTGTCGGGACAGGCGCTGCACGGCGTGGGCGCAGGCCGTGTGCAGCACCTCATCGGCGCCCGGGTAGATCGGCACACGATCCTGCAGGCCGAGTGTGTGCACTTCGGCCTGAAGCGCGCGCCGCTCGGCGATGTTGAAGCCGAACTCGGCCGTGTCGTCCTGGGGCAGCACGAGGCGGTCGATCACCCCCTCGTGCACCAGGCGCAGCATGCGCCGGGTGAGGGCGTGGTTGCGTGCCCGCGTGGCCAGGTAGTCGGCCTGGATTGCCGGCGGAATGGCAGCGGCGGCCTCGCGCGTGGCCTGCACGTCGGCCGGCTCGCCCAGGCAGGCGTGGCGGTCCTGGTGGTAGGACCATGCCCACAGGGCCAGGCCGTGCTCGGCCCAGTAGGGTTTCTCTTCCTCGGCATCCAGGCTGCGGCTGATGCGCATCGTCGAGGCGAAGGCGTAGAGCGGCTTGCCCGGATGGGCTGCGCGCAGCGCTCGCAGCGCTTCGAGCCGTGCCGCGAGCGCTGGCTCGTCATCCTCGATGAAGCGCGAGGGCACCAGCCCGCCATACAGCAGCATGTCCAGCGACAGCACGAAGCCCGAAACACCCGGGGCCTGCTGCGTGATCCACCGGGACAGCGCCTCACGATCGGCTCCCTGGCGCAGGTGCCCGAGCATCGGGACGGGCGGCACCACCAGCTCCCAACCGGCAGCGGCCACGAGTTGCACCACCTGCTCGCGCACGACGGGGCGGGCATCGAGCGGGAGCGCCAGCAGCCGACCCGGCGCGCTCATCGGAAGCCCCTCCGTGCTGCGCACGCCGGGATTCGCGCTTGGGAGCGGCCCGGCCCGCTCATGCAATCGACCTCAAGGTGAGCAGCGCATGGGGTGGCACGGCATGCGTGGCCTGCGCGGACTCGGGCAAGGGGGTGCCATCGGCTCGCACGG
>JBJTVI010000277.1:0-5595 GCA_046081145.1 Rubrivivax sp. | reverse complement strand
CCAGCACGACGCTGCCGATGCGCACCCGCTTGAGTGCCAGCACCTTCAGTCCCACGAGCTCGCACATGCGCCGGATCTGGCGCTTGCGGCCTTCGCGCAGCACGATGCGCAGCTGGTCCTCGTTGGCCCAGCTCACCTTGGCCGGGCGCAGCGCGCGGCCGTCGAGCACCAGGCCATGGCGCAACCGGGCGAGCCCCGCCTCGCCCAGCGGCTCAGGGCCCATCGGCTGCACCCGCACCAGGTACTCCTTCTCCACGTCGCTGTCCTCGCCGATGAGGTGGCGCGCCACGCGGCCGTCCTGCGTGAGCACGAGCAGCCCGGTGGAGTCGATGTCCAGGCGCCCGGCCGGCGCCAGGCCGCGCCCGTGCGACGGGTGCCAGGGCAGGCCGCGGTCCTCCGCCCAGCGGTTGTCCGGTTGCACGAGCACCGAGGCCGGCAGGTAGCCGTCCTCGGCCTGGCCGCTGACATAGCCCAGCGGCTTGTGCAGCAGCACCGTGATGCGGCGCGCCTGCTGGCGCTGCGCGACGGTGTCGACTTCGATGCGCTCGTGGCCCTGCACGCGCTGGCCGAGCACCGCGGGGCGTCCGTCCACCCGCACCAGCCCGGCCTCGATCCACTCGTCGGCCTCGCGGCGCGAGGCCAGCCCGCGCTCGGCCAGCACGCGCGACAGGCGGGTGCCAGTGGGTGGGGTGGGCCCGGATGCAGCCGGTGGGCGCCGCGCAGCGGAGGAGGCCGGCGCGGCCGGCTCGGCGCGCGAGGGTGCTCGTGCACGGGGCGCCTGCGGCGGCACGCGTCGAGGGGGTCCGGCGGGTTTCACCGGCCCGATTGAACCACGGCTTGCGCCTGAGCAATGGCCAGCCTGGCCGCGCTGGCACGCTCATCGGGACGTCGCGGCACGGGCCAGCGGCGCCGCATCGCAAGGAGACCGCATGAACCGCACCCGCCACGTTCTCGCCACCACCGGCTTGCTGCTGGCATCCCAGGCCGTGCTCGCCCAGGCCACCACACCCGCTGCAGCCTCCTCGCCCACGCGCTCGGAGGTGCGAAAGGAGGCCAGCGAGGCCGTGAAGGCCGGCAAGGTCGAGCACGGGGAGGCCGACCACGACGCCGGCCGCCCCTCGGCCAAGCCCGCCGGCTCCGTGGCCTCGCGCGAGCGGAAACGCAGCGAGGCACGAGAGGCCACCCAGGCCGGGAAGATCGAGCGCGGCGAGGCGGATCACGACGCCGGACGGCCAGCGGGCAAGCTGCCGAAGTCGGCTGTCACGCGCCAGCAGGTGCAAAAGGATGCGCGCGCCGCCGTCAAGTCCGACAAGATCGAGCACGGCGAGGCCGACCACGACGCGGGCCGCCCGCCAGCCAAGCCTGGCGCCACGCCCGTGAAGGCGCAGGAAGGCGAGGCTCCCAAGAAGTGAGGGCGCGGGCCGGGTGCGAGGCTGACCCGGCCGGGCGCGCGTCGGGTGGCCACCTCGCCTGAGCCAGGTCGGAGCCGACTGAGCCGGCTCGGAGCCGACTCTGTGCTCGGTCCGAGCCTGGTCCGGGCCTAGCGCCCGCGCAGGAAGAGGGCGTCGAGTTCGCGGTGCATGAGCTGGCGCCAGGTGGGCCGGCCGTGGTTGCAGGTGTCGGCGCGCTCGGTGGCTTCCATCTCGCGTAGCAGCGCGTTCATCTCCTCCAGCGAGAGGTGGCGGTTGGCGCGCACTGCGCCGTGGCAGGCCATCGTGGCCAGCACGTCGTCGCGCGCACGCTGCACCACCCGGCTCGCCCCGACCTGCTGCAGTTCGGCCAGCACCGAGCGCACGAGCTCCACCAGGTCGGCCTGCGGAAGCGCCGCCGGCCGGCTGCGCACGGCCAGCGTGGCCGGCCCCAGGGTGTCGACCTCCAGGCCCAGCGCCATCAGGGCCTCGCGCTCGGCATGGGCCGTGGCGATCTCGGTGGGCGTCGCGGCAAAGGTCTGTGGCACCAGCAGGGGCTGGGCCGGCAGGGGCCCCTCGCCCTGTGCGGAGCGCTTGAGCCGCTCGTAGACGATGCGCTCGTGGGCGGCATGCATGTCGACCACCACGAGCCCCTGGGCGTTTTCGGCCAGCACGAAGGCGCCGCCGAGCTGCGCGAGGGCACGGCCCAGGGGCCAGGCAACCGGGGCCGCGCCCCCCGACGAGCCGCTATCTGCGGCGGCGGTGGCGGTGGTGGCGGTGGTGGCGATCCCGGTGGTGGCTGCGGGGAAGGGGGCAGCGGGTTCGCGTGCCGCCAGCCAGGCCGCCAGCGCGGTGCCGGGACGCAAGCCCGCTGGCGAGGTCGGGGCCCGGTCAGGCAGCGGCAAGGCATCCTGCCAGCCCCGAGGCTGCCAGGGGGCCGGTACGCCGGCCGGGGCGGCGGGGGGCAGGCCAATCTCGCCGGGCCCGCCCGGCATGTACTCCTGCCCAGCATTCGGGCCCGAGTCGGGCCCGGTGGCTGCCTGCGCGGCCCGGGTGGGCGCCAGCGCTGCCTGCACGGCACGCTGCACCGCCTGGTGCACCGCCCGCCCGTCACGGAAGCGGACCTCGATCTTGGTCGGGTGCACGTTCACGTCCACGAGCTCGGGGGCGATCTGCAGGAACAGCACGTAGGCCGGCTGGCGGCTGCCGTGCAGCTGATCCTCGTAGGCGCTGCGCAGTGCGTGGGAGACGAGACGGTCGCGCACGAAGCGTCCGTTGACGTAGAGGTACTGCGTGTCGGCGCGCGCGCGGGCAGCCTCGGGCCGCCCGGCTCGCCCCCTCAGCGCCAGCGGCCCGGCCGGGATGGCCAGTGGCACGCTCTCGGCCACGAAGGCCTCGCCGAGCACGTCGGCCAGCCGCTGCTCGGCGCTGCCCGGCCGCCACTGTGCAGCCAGCCGCCCGTCGTGCCACACCGCAAAGCCCACGTCGGGCCGCACCAGGGCGTGCCGGCGCACGGCCTCCAGTGCGTGCGCCGCCTCGGTCGCCTCGGTGCGCAGGAACTTTCGCCGCGCCGGGGTGGCGTAGAAGAGCTCGCGCACCTCCACGGTTGTGCCCGGGGCCCGCGCGGCCGGGCGCAGCTCGCCGCTGCGGGCATCGAGCTGCCAGGCCTGGGCCGCGTCGTGCGTGCGGCTCGTGAGCGTGAGCTCGGCCACGCTCGCGATGGCGGCCAGCGCCTCGCCCCGAAAGCCCATCGTGGACACCTGCTCGAGCTCGGCCAGGCTCGCGATCTTGCTCGTGGCGTGCCGGCGCAGGGCCAGCGCGAGTTCCGCTGCCGGGATGCCTGCCCCGTCGTCCTCGACTGCCAGCGTGCGCACGCCCCCGCCAGCCAGTCGCACCACGATCTGTCGCGCCCCGGCGTCCAGCGCGTTGTCGACGAGCTCGCGCACCACCGAGGCCGGCCGCTCCACGACCTCGCCGGCGGCGATCTGGCTCACGAGCTCATCGGGCAGTTCGGCGATGGGCCGTCGTTGCAGGGCGGGGGAAGCTGCAGACATCCCACCCATTGTAGGAAGCGGGCCGACCGCCGCGTAGCACCCCGAGCCGGGGTACCTGCGAGGCCGGATAATCCGGCCACATGGAGCTGGCGGCCTTTCTGGTGGACTTCATCCTGCACGTGGACCGGCACCTGGCCGAGCTCGTGCAGGCCCATGGCCCCTGGGTCTACGCGCTGCTGTTTGCCATCGTCTTCGTCGAGACGGGGGTCGTCGTCATGCCCTTCCTGCCGGGCGACTCCCTGCTCTTCGTGGTCGGCGCCCTGTGCGGGCTCGGGCTGATGAGCCTGCCGCTGGCCATGGTGCTGCTGCTCGTGGCCGCGATCCTGGGTGACCAGACCAACTACCTCATCGGCCGGCGCGTGGGCGTGCGGGTGTGGAGCTGGGAGCAATCGCGCCTTTTCAACCGCCGTGCCTTCGAGCAGGCCCACGGCTTCTACGAGCGCTACGGTGGCATCACGATCGTGATCGCGCGCTTCATGCCCTTCATCCGCACCTTTGCGCCCTTCGTGGCCGGGGTGGCCGAAATGAACCGCGGGCGCTTCACCGCCTTCAACGTGGGCGGTGCCCTGCTGTGGGTCGTGGGCCTCACGCTGGCGGGCTACTGGTTCGGCAACCTCGCGTGGGTCCAGGCCAACCTGAGCAAGATCATCTGGGCGCTGATCATCCTGCCGGGGCTGCTGGCAATCTTCGGCGCCTGGCGCGCGCGGCGCGCGGCGCTGCGGCAGGGCGCCTGAGGGCCTGGCCCGCTGCCGGCCTGGGCGCGGGAACCTCTGCTCGCCTGCCCCCCCCCGCGCGATACCTGCGCGCCGGCCGTCGCTTCGGTCAGGGCGTGCGCCGACGACCCGAGGGGGCACGCCGGCCGAAGTGGCGCCGGATCGCACCGGCCAGGGCGTCGGCGAGCCGGGCCTGATGCGCGGGGTCGCGCAGCAGTTCCTCCTCCTGCGGGTTCGAGATGAAGGCCGTCTCCACCAGGATGCTCGGGATGTCCGGTGCCTTGAGGACGGCAAACCCCGCCTGCTCCACCGAGGATTTGTGGAGCCGGCCCACGCGGGAGAGCTGGGCAAGCACTGTCTGCCCGATGCCCAGGCTCTCGCGGATCTGTGCGCTGGTGCTCATGTCGAGCATGGCTGCCAGCAGTTGGGGGTCCCGCGCCAGGGCGATGTTGAGGCCGCCCACGGCATCGGCGGCGTTCTCGCGATCGGCCATCCAGCGTGCCGTGACGCTCGTGGCGCCGCTGGTGGACAGCGCATAGACACTTGCGCCGCGCGCCTCTCGACGCATGAAGGCATCGGCATGCACCGATACCAGCAGGTCGGCCTGCACGCGCCGAGCCTTGCGCACGCGCTCGTGCAGCGGCACGAAGTAGTCCCCCTCGCGCGTGAGCACCGCACGCACGCCCGGCTGGGCGTCGAGCCGCTCCTTGAGCAACCGCGCGACGGCCAGCGTCACGTCCTTCTCGCGCAGCCCCGTGGGCCCGATGGCCCCGGGGTCCTCGCCGCCGTGGCCGGCATCCACCGCGATGACGACGAACTGGCGCAACTGCTCCAGGAACTCGCCCAGCGCATCGGGCCCCGAGGCGGCCGCAGGCGCTCGGGCCGGCTCGCGCGCCGCCTCCCGGGCGGCCTCGCGCATGGCCTCGCGCATGGCCTCCCGCTCCCGCAGCAGCGCCATCAGCGGATCCAGGGGCTCGGCCGGGTAGAGATCGAAGACGAGCCGATGCTGGTACGGGGCCACCGGGGCGAGGCTGAACTGCTGCGGGCGCACGGCCTGCTTGAGCTGCAGCACCACGCGGGTCGAGCCCGGCGCGGAGGGCAGCAGCCGCACGCCGGCGATGTGGGGGTCGTCCGCCCGCACCTTGCCCACCAGCTCCAGCAGCCCCGGCTCGAGCGTCAGGCCCTCCACCTCGATCACGAGCCGCGGCGCGGGGCCCGCCTCGAGCGTGTGCCGGGCCACCAGCGGGCCGTCGGTCTCCAGCGTCAGGCGCGTGTAGTCGGCCGCTGGCCACAGCCGCACGGCCACGAGCGCCGCCGCCCGGGCGCCCGTGCAGACGCCGGCCAGCGTCAGCAGCAACGTGCCGCCGCCGCGAAGCGCGGCGCGCAGCACCTCGCGCCGCGCCTCGGGCGGGCCGGGCG
>JBJTVI010000276.1:0-11624 GCA_046081145.1 Rubrivivax sp. | reverse complement strand
GGCAGGGCGCGAGTTTCGGTTCGGGATCGTGTCGATATGCATGATGCACAAAAGCAGGATTTGCGTCGCGACAGCATAGCCCCACGCCTCCGGCCAGGGCCAGCACCAGGGCTGCCAGCAGCAGCCCCAGGTGCAGGTGGCCGAAGCCACCCACGTCGTCGATGCGCTGGCGCACGGCCTCCAGCGCACGGCGCAGCGGCTCGACATCGACCAGCAGTTGGCGGCGCGCCTCGCGCGTGGCCCCCAGTGCCGCCGCCGAGCCCGCCAGTGCCCCGAACTGGCTGCCCACCTCCTCGGCCTTGGCCACGAGCCCGGCGATCTTGTCCTCGAGGTTGGGGTCGCGGCGGGCCGCAGGGCGTGCGGCGTCGAGATCGGCAAGCTGCTTGAGCGCCGTGCGCAGCGTCTCCAGATCCTGCGCCCCGCGGCGCGCGGTGTCCTGCGGGGCGGCACCGGCGGCCACCTCGAGCGCGCTGCGCGAGATCTGCTGCGCCAGGGCCAGCACCGAACCGAGCGTGGAGACCTCCTGGGGCGGCGCTCCGGCCTGCACGCGCGAGACGCTCAGCGCCTCGGCCAGCAGCACCAGCTCCGACCCCGTGCGCCCCACGTTGCGCGCGGCATCCTGGGCACGCGCGGCGCCGGCCTGCTGCGCCAGCAGCACGCCCGCTTGCTTGTCCACCCGGCCGAGCAGCGGCTCCACCGGCGCGAGCACCTCGGCCAGCCCGTTCGGCAGCAGCCCGCCCAGATCGGCCACCGGTGCGGCCGGCTCCTCGCGCAGCTCGCCCACGTGGCGCTTGAGCGCCGCCAGGCTGTCCTTCAGGCCCGCCAGCGCGGCGGGTACAGCCTCGCTGGCCAGCGCGGCCTGGGCCAGGCGCTCGGCCTGGACCTGCGCCTGCCCCGCCACGGTCAGCCGTGCGGCGTGCCGCGAGGAGGCCGCCAGCCCGGCCACCAGCACGCCCACGAGCAGCAGCACGCCCAGGCCGATGAGGCCCAGCAGCAGGCGCTGGCCCTTGGCCGGCGGCACGGGCGCGGCCCGCGGAAGATCGAGCGTGGAGGCCCGCGAGGCGCGGTAGCGCTGTACCGCGGGGGTGTCCTGGAAGCTGCGCTCGAGGTCGGAAGGCAGGTTGCTGCTGGGGTAGACGGGCGAAGACGAGTTCGGGTCGGCCCGCGCCGGGCGCTTGCGGAATCGGTCGAGCCATCCCATGTCGATGCCCCTGCCCGCCTAGCGCCGCGCGCCGCCAGTGGAGATGCCCAGGAATGCATCGTTGGCCGCGAGCCCGGCCAGATCGATCTCGAGCCACACGCGCCCGCCCTCGTCGCGCCAGCGCCGCCGCGCGAAGGAGGGCTGCACGCCCGGAGGCTGCTCGTCGGGGCGCAGTTCGTCGGCGTGGCGCAGGCCAACCAGGGCGTCCACCCGCAAGGCGCACTGCGCGCCCAGCCCGGGGTTCAGGCACACCAGGCGCGAGCCGTGCGGCGGCCCGCCGGCCAGCCGCGCGCCGCGCCGGTGGCCGCCGAGGAAGGCCTCGAGGTCGACCACGCCGTGCAGGTCGCCGCGCAGGTTGGCCACCCCCTGGAACCACGGCTGGGTGTGCGGCAGCGGCATCACGCGCGCCTCGGTGAAGATCTCGCCCGACTCCGCCAGGGGCAGCAGGTAGCCCACCTCGCCCGCCTCGACGGCGAGCCAGGCGCGCCGCTGCGGCTGCACGCCCGCGCCACGCAGCCGCTCCAGCAGGCGCAGCTGCAGCGCGCGCAGTGCCTCGCGGCGCGCGCCCGGCGTGCGGCGGCGCGGCGCGGCCACCGCGCTCACTCGATCCCCCGGATCTTGGACAGCAGCAGCTGCGCCTCCACGGGCTTGACGACGTAGTCCCGCGCACCCTGGCGCAGACCCCAGACCTTGTCGGTCTCCTGATCCTTGCTGGAGCAGATGATGATGGGCACCGCCGCCCAGCGCGGATCGCGCGAGATGGTGCGGGTGAGGTGAAAGCCGTTGCGCCCGGGCATCACCACGTCCATCAGGATCAGGTCGGGCGTCTCCTCCTGCAGCAGGCGCAGGGCGTCGTCGCCATTGAAGGCGGTGCGCACGACATAGCCCTCGCGCCCGAGCAGCTCCGTGAGGAAGTGCACCTCGGTCTTGGAGTCGTCGACGATGAGGATCTTGCGAACGGGCATGCGCGGGGGTGCTGTCGCGGCGGTGGCTGGGGGGGGCTAGGCGCCGGCCGCCTCGCGCGCACGGGCAAAGCGATCGACCGCGCGCAGCAGCTGGTCCTTCGTGAAGGGCTTGGTGAGGTACTCGGCACTGCCCACCATGCGCCCGCGGGCACGGTCGAACAGGCCATCCTTGCTCGAGAGCATCACCACCGGCACCGAGGCATGGCGCGGGTGGCCCTTGATGATCGCGCAGGTCTGGTAGCCGTCCAGGCGCGGCATCAGGATGTCGCAGAAAATGAGGTCGGGTGCGTGATCGTGCACCTTGGCCAGGGCATCGAAGCCGTCGTCGGCCAGCAGCACCTCGTGCCCGCCCTGGTGGAGGAACAGTTCGGCGCTGCGCCGGATGGTGTTGCTGTCGTCGATGACCAGGACGCGCATGGTGGGCGTGGGCGCCTCAGAGCTGCACCATCTCGAAATCCTCCTTGCGCGCCCCGCATTCCGGGCACGTCCAGTTCATCGGCACGTCGGCCCAGTCGGTGCCCGGGGCGATGCCGTGCTCGGGGTCGCCGGCGGCTTCGTCGTAGATCCAGCCGCAGATCAGGCACATCCAGGTCTTGGGTTCGCTCACGGGGGCGCGCTCGAGGTCACTACAATGAGTCGATTGTAGCCAGCCGGTTCCGGGCCAACGCAGGGAATTGCCTGGGGCCGATGCCCATGAAGAAAGACGCCCGCGCCGACGCGCCCGCCCCCTCCGAAGACCCCCGCGACGAGCCCGCCGAGCCGGCTGCGCCGGCCTGCGTGCTCAGCTTCAACGCCAACGACCCCAGCGGCGCGGGCGGCCTGGCCGGCGATGTCGCGACGATCACCGCCATGGGCGGGCATCCGCTGACGATCGTCACCGCCCTGCTCATGCGTGACACGGCCGAGATCTTCGACCAGCTCGCCCTTGACGAGGAGGCCGTGGTGGAGCAGGCCCGCACCATCCTGGAGGATGTCACGATCTCGGGCTGGAAGGTGGGCTTCCTCGGCTCGGCCGACACCGTGGCAGCGGTGGCGGAGGTGCTCTCGGACTACCCCGACGTGCCGCTGGTCTCCTACGTGAGCGACCTCTCCTGGCTCGACGAGGACCAGCTCCAGCCCTACCAGGACGCCTACCGCGAGCTGATCCTGCCAGCCACCGAGGTGCTGGTGGGCAACCTCAAGACGCTGACCGACCTGCTCCTGCCCGACTGGGACAGCGAACGTCCGGCCTCGGCGCGCGAGCTGGCCGTGGCAGCCGGGGATCGCGGCACGCGCTACGTGCTCGTCACCGGCATCGCCCTGCCCGCGCGTGGGGCCACCGCCTACGTGGACAACGTGCTCGCCTCGCCGCAGGGCGCCCTCACGGGCGAGAAGTTCGAGCGCTTCGACACCGCCTTCTTGGGTTCGGGCGAGACGCTCTCGGCCGCGCTGGCGGCGCTGCTGGCCGCCGGCAGCGAACTGCAGGCCGCCGTGGGCGAGGCGCTCGCCTTCCTCGACCAGAGCCTGGATGCGGGCTTTCGCCCCGGCATGGGCAGCGTCGTGCCCGACCGGTTCTTCTGGGCCCTGCCCGCGGCAGGCGAAGCCGAGGAGGGGGGCGAGGAGGCCGGCGAGGCCGGTGCCACCGACGAGGATCACGAGCCCGCCCGGGCTGCAGAAAAGGAGAGCAAGCGCCGTGTCCACTGAAGCCGACCGAAACCTCGCGCTCTTCGAGCGCGCGCAGCGTGTCATCCCCGGCGGCGTGAATTCGCCCGTGCGCGCGTTCCGGGCCGTGGGCGGCACGCCGCGCTTCATCGCGCGCGCCCAGGGCGCCTGCATGTGGGATGCCGAAGGCCGGCGCTACATCGACTACATCGGATCCTGGGGCCCCATGATCCTCGGCCACGGCCACCCCGCCGTGCTCGAGGCGGTGCAGCGCGCCGCTTCCGAGGGGCTGAGCTTCGGCGCGCCCACCGAGCGCGAGATCGAGCTCGCCGAAGCGATCATCGGCCTGGTGCCCTCGGTGGAGCAGGTGCGCCTGGTGAGCTCGGGCACCGAGGCGGGCATGAGCGCGCTGCGCCTGGCGCGCGGCTTCACCGGCCGCGCCAGGATCATCAAGTTCGAGGGCTGCTACCCCGGCCACGCCGATGCGCTGCTGGTCAAGGCGGGCTCGGGCCTGGCCACCTTCGGCCACCCCACGAGCGCCGGGGTGCCGGCCGAGGTGGTGCAGCACACGCTCGTGCTCGAGTACAACAACCTGGCCCAGCTCGAGGAGGCCTTCGCCACGCACGGCGCGGAGCTCGCCTGCGTCATGATCGAGCCGATCGCGGGCAACATGAACTTCGTGCGCGCCAGCGTGCCCTTCATGACACGGCTGCGCGAGCTGTGCACCCAGCACGGCGCGCTGCTCGTGTTCGACGAGGTGATGACGGGCTTTCGGGTGGGGCTGGGCGGGGCGCAGAGCCTGTACGCGCGCCTCATCCCGGGCTTTCGCCCGGACATGAGCGTGTTCGGCAAGGTGATCGGCGGGGGCATGCCACTGGCAGCCTTCGGCGGATCGCGCGAGGTGATGAGCCGCCTGGCGCCGCTGGGCCCGGTCTACCAGGCTGGCACGCTCTCGGGCAACCCGGTGGCCACGGCTTGCGGCCTGGCCACGCTGCGCGAGATCGCGCGGCCGGGCTTCTACGAGGCGCTGGGCGCGCGCACGCGAGCCCTCCTCGAGGGCCTGGAGGGTGCCGCGCGGCGCGCCGGCGTCCCCTTCTGCGGCGACAGCGAGGGCGGCATGTTCGGCTTCTTCTTCGGCGCCACGCTGCCGCAGAACTACGGCCAGGTGATGGCCACCGACCAGCCACGCTTCAACCGCTTCTTCCACGGGATGCTCGCGCGCGGGGTGTACCTCGCACCGGCCCTGTACGAGGCGGGCTTCGTCAGTGCCGCGCACACCGATGCCGACATCCAGGCCACGGTCGAGGCCGCGCAGGAGGCGCTGGCGGCCTGAGCGCCTGAGCGCTTGGGCGCTTGATCTCCCTCGATCAGGCCGGCGCCGAGCGCAGCCCGTAGACGCCGCCGGCCAGCCACAGGTACTCGGCACGCAGCACAGGCTCGCCGCGCTCCCCCGCGAAGGTGAAGCCCAGCACTCCCAGGATGTCGCCGCTGCGGATCTCGGGCACCCTCCAGGCCTGCATGCGCGAGAGGGGCGCCAGCTCCACCTGCCAGCGTGCATCGCGCCGCGCGGGCAGCCGGGCGGCCTTGAGCAGCGCGGCGCCGTCCACGCTCGCCTGCTGGGCGGGCAGCCTGCGAGATGCCAGGTCCGCCGGCAGGCGGGGCTCGGCGCCGAGCTCGAGCTCGAGCTCCACGTGCGGGTTGCGCCAGGCCACCTTCGCGGCGCGGCCCTCGAGGAAGAGCGGGCGCTCCAGGTCGAAGCTGCTCCAGCCGTGATGGGCCTGGGCGGTTGACAGGGCCAGCGGGCCCAGCGCGAGCGGGGCCAGGAGCAGGCGGCGACGGTGCATGAAGGGGTCCCTCCTCAGGCGTAGGCGATCCAGCGGCCGGCAATGATCGCGCCGATCCAAAGGCCAAGCGACGCGAGGGTCTGCAGGCGCGCCACGAGGTCGAGCCGCTTCAGGCCGCCGCGGGCATGAAAGAGAGCGGCGTTGAGCCCGGCGAGCGCCAGCAGGCCGAGCTTGAGCACGAAGCTGCGGTTGGCCAGCAGTTCCTGCGGCTGCGAGGAGAACATCAGGAGCCCCGACGCCGCCACCAGCGCGAAGCCGCCCAGCGCCAGGCCCAGCGAGAGCCGGGCCAGCGCCGCCACCGCGAGCTCGGGGGCGGCGCCCCACACGCGCAGCTCCAGCGCCACGAGGTTGCCCAGCAGCAGCGCGATCCCGACGATGTGCACCACCTCCAGCGCCGGATAGGCCCAGGTGCTGGTGGCGATCCAGGAGAAGGCAACGGGGGCGGCGGGCGGGTTCATGGCAGGCCAGGCGGGTACCGCAGTGTCACCCGGCGCGCTGGCCAGGGGGTGCCTAGAATCCCGCCACCATGCACCTGCACATCCTGGGTATCTGCGGCACCTTCATGGGCGGCATAGCCGCGATTGCGCGCGAGGCCGGGCATCGCGTCACCGGCTGCGACGCAAACGTCTACCCACCGATGAGCGACCAGCTGCGCGCGCTCGGCGTGGAACTCATCGAGGGGTTCGGCGCCGAGCAGCTCGCGCTTGCGCCGGACATCTTCGTCGTGGGCAACGTCGTCACGCGCGGCAAGCACCCGCTGATGGAGGCCATCCTGGATGCCGGCGCGCGCTACACCAGCGGCCCGCAGTGGCTGGCCGAGCACGTGCTGCAGGGCCGCCATGTGCTGGCCGTGGCGGGCACGCACGGCAAGACCGGCACGACCTCCATGCTCGCCTGGATCCTGGAGGAGGCAGGCCTGGAGCCGGGCTTCCTCGTGGGGGGCGTGCCGCTGAACTTCGGCATTTCCGCCCGCCTGGGGCGCGGGCGCCACTTCGTGATCGAGGCCGACGAGTACGACACCGCGCTCTTCGACAAGCGCAGCAAGTTCGTGCACTACCGGCCGCGCACGGTGATCCTCAACAACCTCGAGCACGACCACGCCGACATCTTCCCCGACCTGGCGGCCATCGAGACGCAGTTCCACCACCTCGTGCGCACCGTGCCCGGCAGCGGGCGCATCGTGGTGAACGCACGCGACGAGGCGCTGCAGCGGGTGCTGCAGCGCGGCTGCTGGACGCCCGTGCAGCGCTTCGGCACGAAGCGCGAGGAGCCTTCGGGCCTGTGCGCGCGCGGCGAGCCGCATGCCTTCGACGTGTTGCGCGGCAGCCTCAAGCTCGGCCGCGTGGAGTGGGAGCTCGCCGGCGAGCACAACCAGATGAACGCGCTGGCTGCCATCGGCGCGGCCGAGCACGCGGGCGTGGCGCCGCAGCGCGCGGCCCAGGCGCTGGCGGGTTTTCGCAACGTGCGCCGGCGGCTCGAACTGCGCGGCGAGGCGCGCGGCATCCGCGTCTACGACGACTTCGCGCACCACCCGACGGCGATCCGCGCCACGGTGGGCGGGCTGCGGCGCAAGGTGGGCGCCGAACGCATCCTGGCCGTCTTCGAGCCGCGCTCCAACACGATGAAGCTCGGCACCATGAAAGCGCAACTGCCCTGGGCGCTCGAGGACGCCGACCTCAGCTTCTGCCTGCAGGGCGACTACGGCTGGAATGCGGGCGACGCGCTCGCGCCCATGGGTCCGCTGGCGGTGGTGTGCCAGGACGTCGACTCCCTCGTGGCGCGCATCGTGCAGGCGGCGCGGCCGGGCGACCATGTGCTGTGCATGAGCAACGGCAGCTTCGGCGGCGTCCACGCCAGGCTCCTGGAGGCGCTGGGCCGCTGAGCCCGCCTCGCCTCCTCAGAACCTCACATCCGCACCATCGTCGCGCGCAGCGCCTCGGTCAGCCCGGCCAGGCTGTCCAGGAGGTGGGCGCGCGTCTCCACCGAGCCCTTGCCCGCCTTGACGGCGCGCTCGAGCTCGGCCTTGAGCGTGCCGGCATGCAGCCGCACGAGGCTCAGGGCATCGGCCGGCAGCGTGGGCGAGCCGCGCGTGAGCAGGCTCTGCACGCGGCGCAGGTGCTCGCGCTGCAGGTTGCGCCGCATGCGGTCGATCTCCTGGCCGGCCGTCAGCTCGCTCCATACAGCGCGCTGCAGCGTCTCGTAGACCTCGCTCAGGGTGAGCAGCTCGCGCGCCTGCTCGGCCGGCGTCATGAGGGGCAGCTCGAGCACGCGCTGGGCGGTACCGGCCGACATCAGCCTGTCCAGCGCCTGCGTCTGCAGTTGCAGCACGAGCGCGGGGATGCTCACGGGCCCGCCGCGGTCCCACTCGCTGTAGTCGGGCGAGAGGCTCGCCAGGAACTCCGGGCGGAAGCGAAAGCTGTCCACGCTGAAGACCTCGCGGCCGAGGAACCGCAGGGCCTCGCGCTGCTTGAGGGGGTCCACCGGGCGGTAGCCGGGGCGGCCGCTGCCGGGAAGATCGCGTACGGTATGCAAGCCGCCCACGTACTTGGCAGCCAGGGCGGGCGTGTCGCGCAACTGTCGAAAGCCGCTGAGCAGCGAGCGGCGCTGGCGCTGCGGATCCTCGCCGACGGCGGGCTGCCGGGCCTGCACGCGCGCCCACAGCTCCTTGGACAGCGCCAGGCGCTTCTGGTAGTAGGCCAGCGGATCGTCGCCCAGATCGAAGCGATTGGCCAGCGGATCCAGGCCGTCGCCCCCGAATCCGCCCGCGTCGGTGTCGTCGGCGAAGGCCAGGCCCGGCTCGGTGCTGCGCGCGGCGATGCGCCCGAGCACCTCGGCCTCGCGCGCGGGCTCGATGGGCCTGTAGGCATACTCGATGGCCCAGTAGTCGTAGGCGCCCAGCGTGGTGTTGTGGTAGGCCGCCTCGCGCTCGCCTTGCAGCGGGATGTTGTAGGCGTTGTAGTCCATCACCGAGCCCGAAATGCCCTGCGCCTGGGTGTAGGCCTTGTCCTGCAGCTGCTCGCGCGAGACGGTGGTGGAGGCCTTGAAGTTGTGCTTGAGGCCCAGCACGTGGCCCACCTCGTGCATGACGGTGTCCTTGATCACCGCCTGCACGAAGGCCTCGGCCTCGGGGCCCTGCGGGTCGAGCAGGCCCCGCTCCTCGAGCAGGTCGAGCGCAAAGTGCATCTCGGTGGCGGCCTCGCGGGCAAAGTTGCAGGCCTGGGGCGCGCGGCCGCCGAGCCACGCCTGCGAGAGCTGCGCCAGTCGCTCCTCGGCAGACTGCGCGCGGTCCTCGACGAAGAAACGCCGGGCGCCTCGGCCGAAGACATCGCTCATACCGATGTCGGCGTCCAGGATCTCGCCCGTGCGCGGGTCGGTGTGGCTCGGGCCGATGGCAAAGCCCACGTCGGAGCCCACGAACCAGCGGATCGAGGCGTGCGTGGCATCCATGTTGTCCCAGTCGGCGTCGTCGGGCTGCTGGCGCGCCACGACGGCCTGCCTGAAGCCGATGCGCTCGAAGGCCTTGTTCCACTCCAGCACGCCTGCCTCCACCGCCTGGCGGTAGCGCGGCGGGATGTTGCGGTCGAGCCAGAAGGTGATCGGCTGCACGGGCTCGGAGAGCTCGGCCTGGGGGTCCTTCTTCTCCAGGCGCCAGCGGTTGACGAGGTGGATGCGCGGGTTGGGCCCGAGCCCGGAGAGGTCGGTGTAGGCATCCGTGAAGTGCCCCACCCGCGGGTCGGCGCGCCGCGCGGGCATCGGCTTCTCGGGCAGGGCGCGGAAGTTGTAGACCACCGACATGAAGAAGCTGCGCGCGTCGGGAACCGAGCGCGGTGGCGTGGGTGCGGGCACGGGCGAAGGCGTGGGCGCGGCCGGGTTCATCCACGCCGGCAGCGGCAGGCGTGGGGTCTGGAAGTGCAGCCGCGCCGTCAGGCTCGTCTGCAGGGGGTCGGTGCGCGTCGACTCGAAGTGCGAGTTGCTCCGGTCGGGCTGGTAGCTCATGCGGAAGGCCGCCTCGATGCGGGTGCTCAGCCCGGCCACGTCGCCCAGCAGCGGGCCCGCCTCGAAGAGCACCGACTTGCGTTCGGGGTGCTCGGCGCTGGCCATCGGCCCGGACATCAGCAGGCTCGGCGAGAAGGCCTGCTCCAGGGCCAGCCGGTCACCCGGCTCGGAGGCGCGGAACTGATGGTTCAGCGCGATGAGCTGCAACTGGTTGCCCACGCGGCGCCATTCGACGAGCAGGTCGCGCCCCATCTGGCTGGCGTACAGGCCGCGCTCGCCGACCGACTGGGCGACGTTCCAGGTGAAGAGAAAGGGCTGGCCGATGCGCGCCGCGGGGATCTCGATCCACACGCGCTCGTCCTTGCGCCACACCGGCAGGAAACCGTCTTGCTGCCTGGCGTCCTTCGTCACGTCGATAAAGGGTCGAGGGGCCGCAGGGTCGCCAAATGGCCGCGCGGAGGCCGCCCCGGCAGGGCCTGCGCCCGCAGCGGCAGGGGCCGCGCCAGGCGCAGCAGGGGTTGCGCCCGCAGCGGCAGGCGCTGCCCCCGCAGCGGCAGGGGCCGCACCTGAACGGGCAGGCCGAGCAGCCGCCTGGGCGACAGCGGGCGCCGCAGGGGCAGCCGGCGCTGCCGCTGCCGCTGCCGCTGCCGCTGCGGCAGGGGCCGGGGCGGCAGCGGCAGGCGGTGCGGCGGGTGACGAAGAAGCCGCGGGTGCCCCCGGCGGAGTCGCTGCACAGGCCGCCAGCAGGATGGCACCCAGGGAGATGACCCCGGCCAAGGGCAGCCGGCGCCCGATGCAGGCGAAGTGGCCGTGAACGGCGCCCTGTGAAGCAACGAGCGGCGCAGGCGCAAAGGATCGGGTGGGCATGGGCGAGGCAGGGAGAAAACAGGCAGATGGAGCCGCTCGGGCGCGGCGCCTCCGGGGCCGGAGGATTACCACGACAGAGCCGGCCGTGGCCCCTTGGGGCACCGGCAGCATGCGGCCAGTCCACCAGTATGCCCACAACCGCGGCCGCTTGCAGGCGGCGGCCCGCACCCGGGAGGTGGCCGCCGCACCGGCACGCTCGCGCGCCGGGCCGCCACGCGTCGCCACGGGCGGCCACGGGCCCTCACGGACCTCGAGAGACTTCCACCGGCCTTGCCCGTACCCGCCGGACTCGACCTGCCCGCCCACCGAGCCGATAGACTGCGTCGCCATGGGTCGCGATGGGTCGCCATGCGCCGCCATGCGTCGTCTGCCTGCCGCGCCCCTGCTTCCCACCGTCATCGGATGGCTGAACCCATGAGACTCCAAGACAAGGTGTGCATCGTCACGGGCGCGGCGCAGGGCATCGGCCTGGCCACCGCGCTGAAGTTTGCCCGCGAGGGCGCGCGCGTCATGTGCTGCGATCGCCGGCAGCCCGGCGTGGACGCCGCCCTGCTGGCCTGCCGAGCCGAGGGCGGACAGGCCGAGGGCTTCGTCGTCGACGTCACGCAGCGCGAGCAGGTCGACGCCATGGTGCGCAGCGTGCGGGAGCGGTGCGGCCGCATCGACGTGCTCGTCAACAACGCGGGCATCACCCAGGATGCGCGGCTGCAGAAGATGACGCTGGCGCAATTCGATGCCGTCATCGACGTCAACCTGCGCGGCGTCCTCCATTGCGCGCAGGCGGTGGTGGACACCCTGATCGAGCAGGGTTCAGGCGCGATCCTCAACGCCAGCAGCGTGGTCGGCGTGTACGGCAACTATGGCCAGACCAACTACGCAGCCTCCAAGTTCGGCGTGATCGGCTTCACCAAGACCTGGAGTCGCGAACTCGGCCCCCGCGGCGTGCGGGTGAACGCCGTGGCCCCGGGCTTCGTGGAAACACCCATCCTGGCCACCGTGCCGCCCAAGGTGCTTGAGCAGATGCGCGAGTCGGTGCCGCTGCGGCGCCTGGCGCAGCCCGAGGAGATCGCCAACGTCTACGCCTTCCTGGCCAGCGACGAGGCGAGCTAC
>JBJTVI010000275.1:0-4635 GCA_046081145.1 Rubrivivax sp. | reverse complement strand
GGCCGTGCAGGACCATGACCTGGTCGTGCCCGCTGGCCCACGCCTGCGCCAGCGCCTGCAGGCCATCCTGCGTGGGCAGCGGCTGCATGCCGGTGTGCTGCTTCATCTGCTGGCGCGTGGTGGCGTCCACTTCCATGCCGCCTTGTTCCCACAGCGGCCAGTTCACGCTCAGGCTGCGTCCGCTCCTTTGCTGCAGCACCACCTGGGTGTTGCGGTAGGCCATGTACGCGTCCATGAACGCGTTGCCCGCCGCGTAGTCCGCCTGCCCCGCGTTGCCTTGCGCTCCGGCCACCGACGACAGCGCCATGAAGCAGCTCAGCGGAACCTGCCGGCTGGCCTGGTCGAGGTTGACCAGCCCGGCCACCTTGGCCTGCAGCACCGCTTCGAACTCGGCCCCGCTCTTCTTGATGATGTAGTTGTCGCGCTTGATGCCCGCGCCGTGCACGATGCCGTCCAGCCGGCCGTGCTCGGCCAGCACCGCGTCCACCAGGCCCGCCACCGCGTGCGGGTCGCTCACGTCCAGTTCCCTGTAGCTGGCCCGTGCGCCTTGCGCCTGCAGGGCGTCCAGCAGCGCCTGCTTGCCCGCGTCCAGGGGGCTGCGTCCGCTCATCACGAGGGTGGCCCCGGGGGCCTGGCGGGCGATCTCCTGCGCCAGCAAGGCGCCCAGTCCTCCGGCGCCTCCGGTCAGCAGGTACACGCCCTGGGGCTTCCAGGGCTGCGCCTGTTCTTGAGCTTGGTCTTGAGCTTGTTCCTGCGCCTGGCCTGGCTGCGGCAGCTCGCTCCACGCCCGCACCAGCCTCTGGTGGTCCTGGTAGCGGATCTCCTGCTGCCATGGCTCCTGGGCGTTGTCCTGGAGCTGCCGGGCCAGTTCCTGGGCGCTGACCCCGGCTTCCACCGCGATGAGCTGGCCCGTGAGCTTCGGGTTCTCCTGTCGCGCCGTGCGCAGCAGGCCCGCCAGTCCGGCGTGCACCTGCGCGTCACCCAGCGTGGGCACGATCACTTGCACGAGCACGGCCGCCGTGGGCTTGCCCTGCAGGATCTTCTGCAGGCGGTCGAACAGGCTGCGGGCGTGCCGCTGGTAGCGCTGCGCGATGTCCCCGCCCGGCGTGCCCAGCACTTCCACGCGGGCCTGGCCCAGCAGCGGCTGCAGTGCTTCGGGCTGCACCTGGGGCACTTCGCACAGCAGGACTTCATGGCCTGCGTACTGCGGCAGGGTCTGCGGCTGCGCCGCCAGCGGCTGCCAGCGGGGTTGCAGCAGCAGGGTGGCCGCTGGGGTGTCGGCTTGGGTGGTGTCGGCCTGGGCGTTGCCGCCGGCCTGCACCGCCCTCGTGCTGAAGCCGCGCAGCGCCACGCTCACGCGGCCCTGCTCGTCGCACACGTCGATGTCCAGCTTGCGCACGCCGGCCTGTTCGCTGACCTGGCGCACCACCGCCCACATGCGGTCTGCGCACGCGCCGTGCACGCTGAGTTCTTCCAGTGCGTACGGCAGTGCGGGCTTGCCGCCTTCCCGGGTCAGTCCGATCACCGCCTGCAGTGCACCGTCCAGCACGCTGGGGTGCAGCACGTACTGGTCCTGCGTGCCCTGCACTGCCGCCGGCAGTTCCAGCCGCGCCAGCACCTGCGCCGGCCCGATGTGCAGTTCCTTGACCGCGCGCTGCGCCGGGCCGTACTGCAGCCCGATGCCCTGGAACGCTTCGTACACCTGCTGCTCGCTCATCGTGCGGGTGCACGCCGCCTGCACGGCGGCCAGGTCGATCGCCGCCGCTGGCGGGATCTCCATGAGTTCCACGCTGCCCTGGCTGTGGATCTGCTCCGGGGCGCCTGCTTCGGCCTGGCCTGCTGCCTGGCTGTACACCTCGAACTGGATCGCTCCGTCGTCCTGCGCCTGCAGTGCGATGTGCACCTGCACGGCCTGGGCTCCCACCACCACCGGGCGCGCCCACACGACGTGCCTGAGCTGCACCGCGCCGGCCTGCCCCACGTCCACACCGCTGGCGTGCTGCGCTGCCGCCCGCGCCATCTCCAGGTACACCACCGCGGGCAGCACCCGCGCGCCCTGGAACTGGTGGTCTTCCAGGTAGGACTCCTGGCCGCTGAATGCGCTGCTGTATTGCTGTCCCGCCAGGTCGGAGGTGTTGTCGTGCAGCAGTGCGTGCAGGGTGGGCCGCGCCGCCGGGCCCGGCTGGGGCTGTTGTGCCACGGCGGGTACCCAGTACCGCTCCTGCGCGAACGGGTAGGTGGGCAGGCTCACGCGCCGGGCCCGCTGCGAGCCCTGGGTCAGGCTCCAGTCGATGTCCAGGCCCTTGACCCACAGGTCCAGCAGTTGGCCGTGCTTGCCTTTGGCGACCCAGGTGGCCACGATCTGCGCCATGTCGCCGTCGGCGTTCAGGCTGCCCAGTGCTTCCTTGTTGCGCTTGACCTGGCCCCGGTAGAGGTCTTCGACATCGCTACGCCCGTCCAGATGCGCCTGCAGCTTCTCGCTCAGCTCCTGCACGCTGGTGGCCACCACGCCCAGCCGTTCTTCCATCGCCTCGCGGCCCACTTGCAGCGTGTAGGCGATGTCCTGCAGTTCCAGCCCGGGCCGGCTCTGCAGCGCCTGCACCAGCCGCTGCACCTGCTCGGCCAGCCGCTCTTCGTTGCGCGCCGACAGCACGATCAGCGCGGGTTGTCCTGCCTGCCCGGGTTGTTCGGCCGGCCTGGGCGGCGCCACGTATTCCTGGATCAGCACGTGTGCGTTGGAGCCCCCGGCTCCGAACGAGGACAGGCCCGCCAGGCGGGGGTACTCCTTGCGCAGGCCCCCTTCTTCGATCACGGGCCGCTTCCATTCGGCCAGCTCCTGCTGCACCACGAACGGGCTGTTGGCGAAGTCGATGTGCGGGTTCAACTCCGCCGAGTGCAGGCTGGGCACGAGTTGCCCGTGTTTCATCTGCAGCAGCACCTTGGTCAGCCCGGCGATGCCCGCAGCACTCTCGGCGTGCCCGATGTTGCTCTTGGCCGAGCCGATGGCGCAGTACTGCCGCGCGTCCGTGTGCTTGCCGAAGGCCTTGCTCAGCCCGGCGATCTCGATGGGGTCGCCCAGCGAGGTGCCCGTGCCGTGCGCTTCGATGTAGCTCACCGCCCGTGCACTGACGCCGGCCTGCCGCAGGGTGTCTTCGATGACCGCGGCCTGTGCGTTGGGGTTGGGCACCGAGAAGCCGTTGGTCTTGCCCCCGTGGTTGATGGCCGTGGCCTTGATCACGCCGTAGATGTGGTCCCCGTCACGCTGGGCCTGCGCCAGCGGCTTGAGCAGCACCGCCCCGACGCCTTCGGCCGGCACGTACCCCTCACCGCCCTGCCCGAAGCTCTCGCACAGGCCCTTGCTGCTGATGAATCTGCCCTGCCCCAGCAGCAGGTACTTGTTGGGGTGCACGCTGACGTTCACGCCACCCACCAGCGCCGCTTCGCACTGGCCTTTCTGCAGCGCCTGGCATGCCAGGTGCAACGCCGTCAGCGACGATGAACACATCGTGTCCAGCGCCATGCTCGGGCCGTGGAAGTTGAACGCGTACGACACGCGGTTGGCCACCGAGGAAGCCAGCCCGCCCAGCGCCATCGGCCGGCCCTGCAGGGTCTCCTGCGCACCGTACAGCTGGTACTCCTCGTACATCACGCCCACGTACACGCCGACGTTGCCGCCGGCGATGCGCCGGTCGTAGCCCGCGTCTTCCAGCGTCTCGTAGGCGCACTGCAGGAACAGGCGCGCCTGCGGTTCCATACGCTCTGCCGCACTGGGGGCGATGTTGAAGAACAGCGGGTCGAAGCGGTCCACGCCGTCGATGAACCCGCCCCACTTGCCGTAGGTCTTGCCCGGCGCGTCCTTGTCGGCGTCGAAGTACAGCCCGTGGTCCCAGCGTTCGGCAGGGATCTCGGTGATGCAGTTGCGGCCCTGGCTCAGGTTGGTCCAGAACTCCTGCACGTCGCGCGCCTGCGGGTACCGGCCCGCCAGGCCGACGATGGCGATGTCGCCCAGGTCGACCATCCTTTGCGGGGCATCCGGCTTCAGCCGAGACAGTCGGCGCAATGGTGCCTGGCGACCTGGCGCACCGGGTGCCGGCCCCTTGCCAGCGTCAGAGAGGTGCAGCAAAGGTGCCCCCACCAGTTGCGCGAGCACGTCCCTGTGCGCTTGCTGGAAGTGGACCGCAAGCGCACGCAGCGTCTGGTACTCGAAGAACAAGGTCTTGGGCAGCGGGCCGAACGTCTTCTCCAGCTCGGAGGTGAGCTTCATCACCATCACCGAGTCGATGCCATAGATCTCCATGGCCGCATCCGCGTCGATGCGCGAGACCGCAAGATCAAGCGCGGAGGACAGCAGCCGCTTCAGGTGGGTGACCGTCCGGTCATGCAGGATGTCCTCGGACGGAACCGCCATCGCCGGTGCGGGAGCACTCGCCTGCGGCTGCACACCGGCAGCACCTGGCGCGCAGTGCACGAACGCCTTGCGCAGCCTGGCCAGCCGGCCGTGCAGGACCATGACCTGGTCGTGCCCGCTGGCCCACGCCTGCGCCAGCGCCTGCAGGCCATCCTGCGTGGGCAGCGGCTGCATGCCGGTGTGCTGCTTCATCTGCTGGCGCGTGGTGGCGTCCACTTCCATGCCGC
>JBJTVI010000274.1:0-5489 GCA_046081145.1 Rubrivivax sp. | reverse complement strand
CCTTCGACACCGAGCTCGCCGCGCTCGTGCGCGAGGGCGCGCGCCGGGGCGGCCACTCGCACCAGGACATCGTCAGCGGCGCCGGGCACGACGCCGTGTACGTCGCGCGCACGGCGCCCGCGGCCATGATCTTCGTGCCCTGCAAGGACGGCATCTCGCACAACGAGATCGAGGACGCCCGCCCCGAGCACCTGGCCGCCGGCGCCGACGTGCTGCTGCACGCGATGCTCGCGCGCGCCGGCGTGGCCTGACACCTCAGCCCTCGGCGGCGATGCGCTGCGACAGTCGCACGAGGCTCGCATCCGACCCCGCCGGGCCGAGCAGCGACACCCCGAGCGGCGCACCGTCGCGGCCGGCCAGAGGCAGCGAGATCTGCGGCAACCCTGCCAGGCCGGCGATGCACAGCAGGCGAATCGCCCGGTTGCGGTAGTCCTCCAGCGTCGACTCGGGCGCGCTGCGCAGCGGCGCGATATCGGGCATGGTGGGCATCACGAAGACGCCATCGGTGCCCAGCAGGGCCTCCAGGTGCGCGCGCAGCCGCGCGCGAAAGGCGGTGGCCTGGTTCGCCTGCTCGTCGCTCACCTGGCTCGACCATGCGAAACGCTCGGCCACGCCCGGGCCCAGGGGCGGCGCCAGGCGCCGGATGAAGCCGCCGTCGGTCGTCCAGGCCTCGCGGCCCTGGATGTGGCGAAAGTGCCAGTACATGGCATCGAACCCGTCGAGGTTGGCCTGCACGGGGCGGGTGGCACCCAGCGCCGCCTCCACGCGGGCGCGGGCCGCGGCCAGCGTGGCGCGGGCCTCGGGCGCGACCTGTTCCCACAGGTCTTCGGGCGCAAGCAGCCGTACGCGTTCGGGCAGGGGCTGCGCATCCTCGCCCAGCAGCACCTGCGCCACGCGCGCGAAGGTGGGCACGTCGCGCGTGAACCAGCCGCAGGTGTCCAGGCTCGGGGACAGATCCAGGCAGCCCGAGAGGCTGATGCGCCCGTGCGTGGGGCGCAGGCCCACCAGGCCGCAGTGGCTGGCCGGGGCGCGCACCGAGCCGCCGGTGTCGGTGCCCAGCGCGAAGTCGGCCAGGCGGTTCGAGACGGCCGAGGCCGAGCCCGAGGAGGAGCCCCCGCTGATGCGATCGGGCGCGGCGCCGTTGATGGGCGCGCCGAAGTGCGCGTTGCTGCCGTTCATCGAGAAGGCCAGTTCGTCGGTGACGGTCTTGCCCACGAAGCGCGCGCCCGCATCGAGCAGGCGCTGCACGGTGGGGGCCGTGCGCGTCTTGATGCCCGACATCGCCAGCAGCAGCGGCTGCCCGCCGCTGGTGGGGTAGCCGGCCACGTCGAAGATATCCTTCACGGCGAAGGTGAGGCCTGCCAGCGGCCCGGTGCCGGCGTGCGGCACGGGCGCGGGCGGGTAGGGCATGAAGGCGTGGGCGGTGTCGTCGATGAGGGGCATGGCTCAGGCTCGGCAGGCGCCGCGGTTCAGCGGACGGTGGGGGCGGCGGGGGCCACGTGGGCGGCGGGTGTGGCTGGTATGGCTGGTGTGGAGCGAGGTGCCTGGCCCGCCGTCGCGTCGGTGCGGATGCAGCGCGCCACGTGGCCCGGCTCCAGCGTCACGGCGGGTGGCGCGCTTTGCAGGCAGGCTTCCTGGGCAAAGCCACAGCGCTCGGCAAAGGCGCAGCCCGGCGGCAGCGCGGAGAGGTCGGGCGGGGCGCCGCCGATCGTCACGAGCCGCGCTCCCTTGTCCATCGCGCCGTGTGCGCGGCTGCCCAGCAGCGCCAGCGTGTAGGGGTGGCGCGGCTCGCGCATCAGCGTGCGCACGGGCCCTTCCTCGACGATGCGCCCGGCGTACATCACGGCGATGCGGTCGGCCACCTCCACCGCCGCGCCGATGTCGTGCGTGACGAAGACAACCCCCAGGCCCAGGTCGCGCTGCAAGTCGCGCAGCAGCAGCAGGATCTGGATCTGCACCGTGGCGTCCAGCGCGGTGGTGGGCTCGTCGGCCAGCAGCAGCTGCGGGCGGCAGGCCAGGGCCAGCGCGATCATGGCGCGCTGGCGCATGCCCCCGCTCATCTCGTGCGGGAAGGCCGAAAGCCGCCGCTCGGGGCTCGGGATGCGCACGCGCTCGAAGAGCTCGAGCGCGCGGCGCTGCGCGTCGTCGCGCGAGATGCGCTCGTGGCGGCGGATCGACTCGACGATCTGCGCGCCTACCGTGTAGACGGGGTCCAGCGCCAGCAGCGGCTCCTGGAAGATCATCGAGGCCACACCGCCGCGGTAGTCGGCGAGTTCGCGCGGGCTCATCGCCATCACGTCGCGCCCGGCCACCTCGATGCGCCCGCGCATCTGCGTGCGCCGCGCCGGGTGCAGCCTCAGCAGCGAGCGCAGCGTCACGCTCTTGCCCGAGCCCGACTCGCCGATCAGCGCCACGACCTCGCCGCGGCGCACCTGCAGGTCCACGCCGTCCACTGCCTTGACCGGGGCGCGGCCGCCGGTGAAGGTGACGTGCAGGTCGCGCACGTCGACCAGGGGGGCCGTGGCGGTGGGTGTGTTCATGCCGGCTCCGCCGCCGTTGCCGCCACGGCCTGCGGCGCCTCGGTATGCCCGCTGCCGCGCTCGAACATCAGGCAGGCCACGGGGTGCTGCGCCACTGGGCCTGCCGCACCTGTTGCACCTGCGCCACCTGCCTCACCCGCCGCAAGCACGGGCACGCGCTGTGCGCACACCGCCTGCGCATGCGCGCAGCGTGTGTGGAAGCGGCAGCCCGGGGGCGGCGAGATCGGGTTCGGGGGGTCGCCGGCCAGCGGCGGCACCTCGGTGCGGCGGTCCGGGTCCATCGAGGGGATGGAGCTCAAGAGCGCGCGCGTGTAGGGGTGGCGCGGCGCCTCGAAGAGCGCCTGCGCCGGGCCGATCTCCACCACCTGCCCGAGGTACATCACCATCACGCGGTCGCTCATGTAGCGCACCACGTTGAGATCGTGGCTGATGAAGACGTAGGTCAGGCCGAAGGCCTGCTTGAGGTCCAGCAGCAGGTTGAGCACCTGCGCCTCCACCGACTTGTCCAGCGCCGACACCGCCTCGTCGAGGATCACCACGCGCGGCTGCAGCGCCAGGGCCCGCGCGATGTTCACGCGCTGGCGCTGCCCGCCCGAGAGCTCGTGCGGGTAGCGCGCCGCAAAGCGCCGCGGATCGAGCCCCACGCGGGCGAGCAGGTCGTGCGCGCGCTCCACCGCCTGCGCGCGCGGCAGCCCGTGCACCTGGGGGGCGAAGGCAATGCCGTCTTCGATCGTCAGGCGCGGGTTGAGCGAGGCGTAGCTGTCCTGGAACACCATCTGCACCTGGCGCCGGTAGTCCTTCAGGCCGAGCTGGCGGCTGTCCACCGCGGCGCCGTCGAAGACGATCTCGCCACGGTCGGGCGCAATCAGCTGCATGAGCAGCCGCGCCGTGGTGCTCTTGCCGCAGCCCGATTCGCCCACCACGCCCAGCGTCTCGCCCTCGCGCACCGCAAAGCTCACGCCGTCGACCGCGCGCACCACGCCGCCGCCCCCGCCCAGCAGCCCCTTGCCGAGCGCAAAGTGCTTGACCAGACCCGAGACCTCCAGCAGGCCTGCAGCGCTCACGACTTGATCTCCATGGCCGAGCGCAGCGCGTCGCTCAGCAGGTTGAAGGCGATCGAGGTGACGAAGATCATCACGCCCGGCAGCGCCGCGATCGCCGGCTGCGTGTAGATGGCCGTGCGCAGCGTGTTGAGCATCAGCCCCCACTCGGGCTCGGGCGGCTTGACGCCCAGGCCAAGGAAGCTCAGGCCCGAGGCGAGGATCATCGACACCGCGATCAGGCTCGTGGCGTAGACGAAGATGGGACCGAGCACGTTCCCGAGCACATGCACGCGCACGATCGTGAAGGCGCCGGCACCCGAGGCCCGCGCGGCCTCGACGAAGTCGCGGCTCCTGATCTGCGTGGTCACGCTCTCGGCCACGCGCGCGATCGGCGGGATGAACACCACCGTCAGCGAGATCAGCGAGTTGGTGATGCCCGCGCCCAGCGCCCCCGAAAGCGCGATGGCCAGCAGCACCGACGGAAAGGCGTAGAAGACGTCGACCGTGCGCATGATGGCCGAGTTCAAGAGCCCGCCGGCGTAGCCCGCCACGATGCCGATGAAGGAGCCGAGCACGAAGGCGCACACCACGGGCGTGATGCCCATGAAGAGCGACAGCCGCGCGCCCACGATCAGGCGCGAGAGCATGTCGCGGCCGAGCTCGTCGGTGCCCAGCAGGTGGCCGTCCGTGCCGATGGGCTTGAGCCGGCTGAGCATCGAGGAGGCGTAGGGATCCTGCGGGGCGATCAGGCTGCCGAGCACGGCCATCATCAGCAGCAGGCACACGACGACGCCCGCGCCGATGGCGACCTTGTCGCGCACCAGGCGCGCGCCCACCGTGCGCCAGTAGCCCGGGGAGCGCTCGAAGGCGGCCGCCGTGCTCATCCGCGCGCGATGCGCGGATCGAGCAGCGTTTGCACGATGTCCACGACGAGGTTGAGCAGCACGAAGAACATGGCCAGCACGAGGATCGTGCCTTGCAGCAGGGGCAGGTCGCGCTGGAAGATGGCCGAGTTCAGCAGGAAGCCGGTGCCCGGCCACGCGAACACCGTCTCGATGAGGATCGAGCCGCCCAGCAGGTAGCCCAGCTGCAGCCCCATCACGGCCAGCGCCGTGGGCGCGGCGTTCTTCACCACGTGCAGGAAGACGCCCAGGTCGGTCAGGCCCTTGGCGCGCAGGCCCACGACGAACTCCTGCGCCAGGATCTCGGCCACGAGCGCGCGCACCGTGCGCGCGATGATGCCCATTGGGATCACGCTCATCGTGAGCGCGGGCAGCACCATGTGCTGGATGTGGGCCCAGTCCCACTTCCACAGGTCCGAGCCGCCCGGGCCGGCGCCGCTGGGCGGCAGCCACATCAGCAGCGACGAGAAGATGATGACGAGCACCATGCCGAGCCAGTAGTGCGGCACGCTCACCCCGAGCACCGCGGTGGCCGAGGCCGCCTTGTCGATCCAGGAGTTCTGGAAGTAGCCCGCCACGAAGCCGAAGAGGCTGCCCAGCACGAAGCCGATCAGCGTGGCCAGCACCGCCAGGCGCAGCGTGTTGCCCACCGCCTTGAGCACCTCATCGGCCACGGGGCGGCTCGTGGCAATCGAGGTGCCCAGGTCACCCTGCAGCGCGCGCCAGACCCAGCCTGCGAACTGCTCGGGCAGCGAGCGGTCGAAGCCGTAGAGCTGGCGCATCTGCGCCTGCAGTTCCGAGGAGGCGTCCGGCGGCAGCACCGACACGAGCGGGTCGCCCGGGGCCAGGTGTACGAGTGCGAAGCACACCAGCGCCACGCCGAACATGATCGGCAGCGTATAGAGCAGGCGGCGCAGCAGGAAGCTGAGCATCGGTGCGTGCAGGAAGCCGGAGGAAGATGCGCAGGCCAGCCGGCCGGCGGGCCCGGGTCATGCGCACGGGCG
>JBJTVI010000273.1:0-6937 GCA_046081145.1 Rubrivivax sp. | reverse complement strand
TGGCGCTTCTGGCCGTGGCTGAGCAGCCCCGCCGGACGGTCCAGGAAGTCTCCCAGCCCCACCCGGGCGGCGGCCTCGCGCGCGGTGGGCGCGCTGTGGCGACAGCCCGCGGCGTCTTCCCACCAGCGCCAGGGCAGCGGTGTGCGCGCCTGTGCCGCCAGGCGGCAGTTCTCCAGCACGCTGAAGCTCGGGTAGATCGTCGTGCGCTGGTAGCTGCGCCCCAGGCCCGCCCGGGCGCGGCGCGGCTGCGACCAGGCCGTGACGTCCTGGCCGAGCAGCTCCACCGTGCCCTCGGAGGCCGGGATCTCGCCCGAGAGGATGTTCACGAGCGTGGACTTGCCCGCGCCGTTGGTGCCGATGACGGCGTGCACCTGGCCACGCTCGAGATCGAGCGAGACGCGGTTGACCGCCACCAGACCGCCCCAGCGGCGCGTGATGTCGCGCCCGCGCAGGAGCACCTTCGAGGAATCAGGCGAGCTCATCTTGCGCCTCCGCGGTCTCGGCCCGGCGCGAAGCCCGGCCCATGAGTCGTTCCCGGATCTGCCCGGGCACACCCACCAGGCCGCTCGGCAGCAGCGCGACGCTGGCGATGATGGTCAGCCCCAGGCCCAGGTGCCAGTACTTGGCAAAGCTGCCGAAGATGGCCTCGGACTTGAAGAATTCCTGCAGCAGCGCAAAGGCGAAGGCGCCGATGAGTGCACCGCGCAGGTGCCCGATGCCGCCCAGGATCACCATGATCAGCACCGAGCCCGAGAGGTGCCAGCTCATCATCTCCGGGTTCACGAAGCCGTCCTGCACCGCGAACAGGAACCCGGCCAGGCCGGCCAGCGCGCCCGAGAGCGTGAAGGCGGCGAGCTTGTACGGGTAGGTGGCAAAGCCCGTGGCGCGCATGCGCTGCTCGTTCACGCGGATGCCTGCCAGCGCGCGGCCGAAGCGCGATCGCGTGACGAGCGCGAGGAAGGCGAAGACCACCGCCAGCGAGCCGAGGGTGAAGTAGTACAGCACCTCGGCAGAACCCAGGTCGAGCACGCTGCCCAGCACCGGCTTGACGTTGAGGTAGATGCCGTCGGTGCCGCCACCCAGGGGCGTGTCGTGCACCACGTAGTAGGCCATCTGGGCAAAGGCCAGCGTGACCATGATGAAGTACACGCCCTTGGTGCGCAGCGACAGCGAGCCCACGGCCAGCGCGTACAGGCCGGCGGCCAGGATCGAGGCCGGCAGCAGCCACAGCAGCGACACCGGGTCGCTCTCGGGGGAGGCGAGCACCACCGTGTACGCGCCGATGCCGAAGAAGGCGGCGTGGCCGAAGCACACGAGCCCGGTGCCCCCCACGAGGAGCTCGAGGCTGAGCGCGAAGATCGCGTAGACCATGATCTTGCTGACCAGGTCCACGCCGAACTTGCCCCCCACCAGCGGGTACAGCGCCAGCAGCAGCAGGCAGGCCCCGACGAAGGCGAGCTTGGAGCGGTTGTTGGAATCCATTTGCGGTCTCCCTTGCGCTCAGCCGGCCTTGAAGAGCCCGTCGGGCTTCCACAGCAGGATGAGCGCCATCATCACGTAGACGAGCACGCCGGCGGCCTGCGGCAGCAGCACCTTGCCGAAGGTGTCGACGAAGCCGATGAGCAGCGCCGCCAGCAGCGCGCCGCGGATCGAGCCGATGCCGCCGATCACCACCACCACGAAACAGATAATGAGCACCTGCGAGCCCATGCCCGGGTAGACGGAGGACACCGGCGCGGCCACCATGCCCGCGAGCACGGCGATGGCCACCCCGGCAGCGAACACCACGCGATACAGGAACTTGATGTCGATGCCGAGCGACTGCACCATCTCGCGATTCGTGCTGCCGGCGCGGATCATCATCCCCAGGCGGGTGCGCGTGAAGACGAACCACATGCCCAGCGCCAGCAGCAGGCACACGCCGGAGATGAAGAGCCGGTAGACCGGGTACGTCATCATGTCGCCCAGCGGGAGCGTGCCGGCCAGGATCTCCGGCGCCTTCACGCCGTGCACGTCGTCACCGACGATGAGGCTGCGCAGTTCCTCGAAGACGAGGATGAGGCCGTAGGTCATCAGCACCTGCTGAAGGTGCTCGCGGTCGTAGAGATAGCTGTAGAAGGCCCACTCGAGCACGTAGCCGAGGACGACGGCGAGCACCACGCCCACCAGCAGGGTGGCAAAGAAGCCCCCGCCGAAGGTGGCGGCCACGACCGGCGCGAGCGCAAAGGCCATGTAGGCGCCGATCATGTAGAAGCTGCCGTGCGCCAGGTTGATGACGCCCATGATCCCGAAGATCAGCGTCAGGCCCGAGGCCACGAGAAAGAGCAGCAGCCCGTACTGCAGTGCGTTCAGGCACTGGATGAGGAAGGTGGCGAAGTCCATGAGGGTCGCTCCAGGGGCGGTTGAGCCAGGCTGTCAGTGTGGCGCAGGGTGCAGGTGCCGCGCGAGGAAGGCGCACGCTGCGCGGGTGAGCGCCTCGGGCTGGTCGCGGTGCGGCGAGTGGCCGCACCCGGGCAGCTCCAGCAGTTCGGCCGTGGGCACGCACCGCGCGATGCCGCGGATCTGCTCTAGGGTGCCGTACTCGTCGTCCAAGCCCTGCACGGCCAGCACCGGGCAGGTGATGCGGGCGACTTCCGCCTCGATCGACCAGGCGCGGAACTCGGGGTGCAGCCAGATGTCGTTCCAGCCCCAGAAGGCGGAGTCGGGGTCGTCGTGGTGGCGCGCGAGGCGGCTGCGCAGGTCGGTGTGCAGGTAGGCCTCGCGGGCGCGGGCGATGCTCGCCACCGATAGGTCTTCCACGCGGATGTGTGGGGCCAGCACCATGAGCCCGGCCGTGCGCGCGGGGTAGGCGGCCGCGTGCAGCAGCGCGATCGAGCCGCCGTCGGAGTGGCCCACGAGCCAGGGCGGCTCGCGCTCGGCGTCCACGCCCACGGCGCGCAGCAAGGCCGGCAGCACGGTGTGCGCCTGCTCGTGCATGAAACGCGGCGTCCAGGCCGTGCCGGGCGTGCGCGGGGTCGAGCGGCCGTAGCCGGGACGCGAGTAGACGAGGCCGCGGCAGGCAGCCGCCTCACACAGGCGCGCCGGGTAGTCACGCCACATCGACAGCGAACCCAGCCCCTCGTGCAGGAACACGAGCAGCGGCGCCTCGCGCCGCTCGGGCGCGATCCACGCGTGCTCGATGCGCAGCGGCGCCTGGCCGGGTGCGATCGGGTCGAGGTGGGCGAAGGCCATCTGGAGGTCCGGGGCAGGCAGGGCAGACGGGTGACCGGGGAAAACGGGGCGATGGGCAAAGGCCGGGCTGGGGCGCTCGGTGGTCGACTGAAGCCCGTGCCGCCTCAGGCCGCGCGCCGCTCGAGCTCGCGCAGCTTGAAACGCTGGATCTTGCCGGTGGCCGTCTTGGGCAGGTCGGCCACGAACTCGATGAAGCGCGGGTACTTGTAGGGCGCCAGGCGGTCCTTCACGAAGGCCTTGAGCTCGGCCTCGTCGGTGTCGGCACCGGGCTTGAGCACGACGAAGGCCTTGGTCTTGGTCAGGCCCTCGGCATCTTCCTTGCCGATCACGGCCGCCTCGAGCACGGCCGGGTGCTGCACCAGCGTGGCCTCGACCTCGAAGGGGCTCACATAGATGCCACTGACCTTGAGCATGTCGTCGCTGCGACCCGAGTAGGTGTAGGTGCCGTCGGCGTTGCGCACGTACTTGTCGCCGCTCTTGGTCCAGCCGCCCTGGAAGGTCTCGCGCGTCTTGGCACGGTTGCCCGAGTACATCATGGCGGCCGAGGGACCGTGGATGTACAGGTCCCCCGGCTCGCCATCCGGGACGCTCGCGCCGTCCTCTCCCCTCAGTTCGATCTCGTAGCCCGGCACGGGCCAGCCGGTGGTGCCGTAGCGCACACGCCCGGGCTGGTTGGACAGGAAGATGTGCAGCATCTCGGTGGAGCCGATGCCGTCGACGATGTCCACGCCGAAATGCGCCTTGAAGCGCTCGCCGAGTTCGGCGGGCAGCGCCTCACCGGCCGATGAGACCAGGCGCAGCGAAAGCTCGCTGCGCGAAGGCAGCGCCGGGTGCGCCAGCATGCCGGCAAAGCCCGTGGGCGCGCCGAAGAAGACGGTGGGCTTGGCGCCGCCCACGCCGCCGAGCCAGCGCTTGAAGGTGGCATCGGGCGTCGGGCGCTCGGCCATGAGGATGGTGGTGGCACCCACGCTCATCGGAAAGCTCAGGCCGTTGCCCAGCCCGTAGGCAAAGAAGAGCTTGGCGGCGGAGAAGCACACATCGCTTTCCTGCAGCTGCAGCACGCGCTTGCCGTAGAGCTCGGCTGTCCAGTAGGGGTTGGCCTGCGAGTGCACGGTGCCCTTGGGGCGGCCGGTGGAGCCCGAGGAGTAGAGCCAGAAGGCGGGATCGTCGGCACCGGTGGGCGCCGGCTTGGCCGCCGGCTCGTGCGCGGCGATGAAGGCTTCCAGATCGACCTCCGCGGGGTGCAGCGGGGCGACGGGGCGCGAGACGATGACCTTGTGCACCTCGTGGTCGCTGCGCGTCAGGGCCGCGGTGAGGGTGGGCAGCAGCGCACCCGAGACGAGCACTGCCTGGGCGCGCGAGTTCTCGAGCATGTAGGCGTAGTCGTCGGCGGTGAGCAGCGTGTTCACGGCCACGGGCACGAGCCCGGCGTAGATGGCGCCCAGGAAGCTCACGGGCCAGTCGTTGCAGTCTTGCATGAGCAGCAGCACGCGCTCCTCGCGGCGCAGGCCCAGGCCGCGCAGGCCGGCTGCCACACGGAGCACGCGCTGTTGCAGCTCGCCGAAGCTGAGCGTGCCGGCGTCATCGACGAAGGCGGCCTTGGCGGGGCGGCCAATGTTGGCCTGCAGCAGGTGCTCGGCGAAGCTGAAGCGTGCCGGTGGGGCGGCGACTTCGGGGGTCGAGGTGTTCATGGTGGTGTCTCCTGTGGGTCTTGGTATGGGTAGCAGGCTGGAACTTGCAAGCGAAGTGGCAGGCGGGAAGAGGCCCCCCGCTAGGACGCCGTGAAATCGATGCGCCCCGCGGGCAGCAGGTACAGCACCAGGGCGCAGCCCTGGGTGACGATGGTGACGGCGGTGACGGCGGTGGCGTTCATGTCGGTCTGGTGAAGCTCGCGGACTGGCTCGACTGGGATCCGGTGAGGGCTCGGGAGGGCTGCTTTTTTCCTCGCTGGCCAGTCAAGGGAACTGTCGATCGGCCTTGCCGCCACTGAGAAGATGCAGTATTGTGCGTATATGCACTTTATTGGCCTGTAACCCCGATGTCAAGCACTATATTTCATCTTCCTGGATCCGAGCCCCCTCCCCCGGAGGACGTGGGTGAAGCGAAGAACCCCTTCCTGGTGGCCCTGGGCGAGCGCGTGCGCGCCCTGCGCGCCCGGCGCGGCATGACGCGCAAGGCCACGGCGCAGCTGGCCGAGGTCTCCGAGCGCCACCTGGCCAACCTGGAGTACGGGGTGGGCAACGCCTCCATCCTCGTGCTGCAGCAGGTGGCGCACGCCCTGCAGTGCCCGGTGGCCGAGCTGATTGGCGATGTGACCACCTCCACCCCTGAGTGGCTGATGCTGCGCGAGCTGCTGGAGGGGCGCGACGAGAACACCTTGCGCCGCGTGCGCGTGACGGTGGGCCAGATGCTCGGCACGGGTGGCAGCAGCGAGGCACGCAGCCCGCGCATCGCCCTCATCGGGCTGCGCGGGGCGGGCAAGTCCACCCTGGGCAGGATGCTGGCCGAGGACCTGGGCTTTCCCTTCGTCGAGCTCAGCCGCGAGATCGAGCAGTTCGCCGGCTGCAGCGCCGCCGAAATCCAGGCCCTCTATGGGCAGAACGCGTACCGCCGCTACGAGCGCCGCGCCCTGGAGGAAACCATCCAGATCCAGAGCGAGGCCGTGATCGCCACCCCGGGCGGCCTGGTGTCGGATGCCGCCACCTTCAACCTGCTGCTGGCCCACTGCACCACCGTGTGGCTGCAGGCCGAGCCCGAAGACCACATGCGCCGCGTCGTGGCCCAGGGCGACATGCGCCCCATGGCCGCCAGCCGCGAGGCCATGGACGACCTCAAGGCGATCCTGGCCGGGCGCGCCGCCTTCTATTCGAAGGCCGATTTCCGGGTCGCCACGAGCGCGCGCAGCCTGCCGGAGAGCTTTGCCGAACTGCGCCGGATCGTGCGCGAGGCCCTGCAACTTCCCCAGGAAAGAACCGCGCAACAAAATCTGCACAATAATGCTTGACGTGTCCGGGTTGCTGCACTATGATGCCTGTCATCGCGTCCAACATCATGCACTGAAGTGCAGCCAACGCAGGAGACTGACATGAGCCAAGCCCCGCGCGTCGACTACCAGACGAACCCGAGCCAGTACCGCCACTGGAAGCTCAGCTTCAACGGCCCCGTGGCCACGCTGAAGGCCGACTTCGACGAGAACGCCGGCCTGCGCCCGGGCTACAAGCTCAAGCTCAACAGCTACGACCTGGGCGTGGACATCGAGCTCAACGACGCCATCAACCGCATCCGCTTCGAGCGCCCCGAGGTGCGCACAGTGGTGATGACGAGCGCCAAGGACAAGGTGTTCTGCTCCGGCGCCAACATCTTCATGCTGGGTGTGTCGAGCCACGCCTGGAAGGTGAACTTCTGCAAGTTCACCAACGAGACCCGCAACGGCCTGGAAGATTCCTCCGCCCACAGCGGCCTGAAGTTCCTGGCTGCCGTCAACGGCGCCTGCGCCGGCGGCGGCTACGAGCTGGCCCTGGCCTGCGACGAGATCATCCTGGTGGACGACCGCTCCAGCGCCGTGAGCCTGCCCGAGGTGCCGTTGCTGGGCGTGCTGCCGGGCACCGGCGGCCTTACGCGCGTCACCGACAAGCGCCACGTGCGCCACGACCTCGCCGATATCTTCTGCACGACCACCGAAGGCGTGCGTGGCAAGAAAGCCAAG
>JBJTVI010000272.1:0-2795 GCA_046081145.1 Rubrivivax sp. | reverse complement strand
GCGCGCCTCACGCAACTCGTGGGCGACGCGGGCAAGCGGCTGCACACCGGGCGCTCGCGCAACGACCAGGTGGCCACCGACGTGCGGCTGTGGCTGCGCGGCGAGATCGACACGCTGGCTCCGCTGCTGGAGGAGATGCAGCGCGGCCTCGTGGAGCTGGCCTCGCGCCACGTGGAGACGGTGATGCCCGGCTTCACGCACCTGCAGGTGGCTCAGCCGGTGAGCTTCGCGCACCACCTGCTGGCCTATGTGGAGATGTTCGCGCGCGACGCCGAGCGCCTGGCCGACGTGCGCCGGCGCGTGAACCGGCTGCCCCTGGGCGCCGCGGCGCTGGCCGGCACTAGCTACCCGCTGGACCGCCAGGCCGTGGCGCGCACGCTCGGCTTCGAGGAGGTGTGCGCCAACAGCCTGGACGCCGTGAGCGACCGCGACTTCGCGCTCGAGTTCTCGGCCTTCGCCTCGATCTGCATGGTGCACGTCTCGCGCCTGTCCGAGGAGATCGTGCTGTGGATGAGCCAGAACTTCGGCTTCATCGACCTGGCCGACCGCTACTGCACGGGCTCGTCGATCATGCCGCAGAAGAGAAATCCCGACGTGGCCGAGCTCGCGCGCGGCAAGTCCGGGCGCGTGGTGGGCCATCTGATGGGGCTGCTCACGCTGATGAAGGGCCAGCCTCTTACCTACAACAAGGACAACCAGGAAGACAAGGAGCCCCTCTTCGACACCGTGGACACGCTGCGCGACACCCTGCGCATCATGGCCGAGATGGTGGGCGGCACGGTCGATGCGGCCACGGGTGCGCGCAGCGGCGGCCTCATCGTGAAGGCCGAGGCGATGGAGCGTGCGGCCCTGCGCGGCTACGCCACCGCCACCGATCTGGCCGACTACCTGGTGAAGAAGGGCCTGGCCTTCCGTGATGCGCACGAAGCGGTGGCCCATGCCGTCAAGGTGGCGCTGCAGCAGGGCGTGGATCTGGCGCAGCTGCCGCTTTCCACGCTGCAAGGCTTCGATGCGCGCATCGGCGAGGATGTGTTCGAGGTGCTGACGCTGCGCGGCTCGATGCACGCGCGCAGCGTCGTGGGCGGCACCGCGCCGGCCCAGGTGCGCGCGCAGATCGAGCGGCACCGCGCGCGGCTGGCGGGCTGACCCCCGCGGGAGGCGCCCCTGGCCCGGCGCTGGATCTGCCACCTCGACATGGACGCCTTCTATGCGTCCGTGGAGCTGCTGCGCTACCCCGAGCTGCGCGGGCAGCCGGTGGTGATCGGAGGCGGGCGGCGCCACCAGCCGGAAGTGCTCACCGACGGCACACGAAGGTTCGCCACGCTCCAGGGCTACGCAGGCCGCGGTGTGGTCACCACCGCCACCTACCCGGCGCGCGAGTTCGGCGTGCACTCGGGCATGGGCCTCATGAAGGCCGCAGCGCTGTGCCCGAAGGCCGTGCTGCTGCCGGTGGACTTCGACGAGTACCGCCGCTACTCCCGCGCCTTCAAGGCAGCGGTGGCCGAAGTGGCCCCGGTGATCGAAGACCGCGGCATCGACGAGATCTACATCGAGCTGAGCGACGTGCCCGGCGCCCAGGAGGCCGTGGGCCACGACCCGCACGGCGGCGTGCGCGCGCTCGCGCAGGAGATCCGCACCAACGTGTGGCGCCGCACGGGGCTGCGCTGCTCGGTGGGCATCACCCCCAACAAGCTGCTGAGCAAGATCGCCTCCGAGCTCGACAAGCCCGACGGCCTCACCCTCGTCACGATGGAGGATGTGCCGCGCCTCATCTGGCCGCTGGCAGTACGCCGCGTCAATGGCATCGGCCCGCGTGCGGCCGAGCGGCTGGCGAAGATGGGCATCCGCACGGTGGGCGAACTGGCCGCGCGCCCTCTGCCCGAGCTGGTCGAAGCCTTCGGCCGCAGCCAGGGCCGCTGGCTGCACGAGGCCGCGCACGGGCGCGACGACCGCCCGGTGGTCACGCACAGCGAGCCCGTTTCCACGAGCCGCGAGACCACCTTCGTGCGCGACCTGCACCCCGTGCACGACCGCGCCACGCTGACGCAAGTGTTCACGCAGCTTTGCGAGCGCGTGGCCACCGACCTGCAGAAGAAGGGCTACCAGGCGCGCACCGTGGGCATCAAGCTGCGCTTCGACGACTTTCGCACCGTCACGCGTGACCTGACGCTGGAGCACCCCACCGCCGATGCGCGCGACATCCGCCGCGCCGCGGGGCAATGCCTCAAGCGCGTGGAGCTGACGCGCCGGCTTCGCCTGCTGGGGGTGCGCGCCTCGGGCCTGAGCCGGGCGGTCGAGCCGCTCCACTAGACTTCGCCTCAACACGTCCAGCCACCGGCCGGGAGAGCCGCACCATGACCGTCATCACGAACATCGAGGACCTGCGCGTACTGGCCGAGCGGCGCGTGCCGCGCATGTTCTACGACTACGCCGACTCGGGCTCCTGGACGGAGAGCACCTACCGCGCCAACGAGAGCGATTTCCAGAAGATCAAGCTGCGCCAGCGCGTGGCCGTGAACATGGAAGGCCGCACCACGGCGGCCAGGATGATCGGCATCGACATGAAGATGCCGGTGGCCATCGCGCCCACGGGCCTCACCGGCATGCAGCACGCCGACGGCGAGATCCTCGCCGCCAAGGCGGCCGAGAAGTTCGGCGTGCGCTTCACCCTCTCCACGATGAGCATCTGCTCGATCGAGGACATCGCGGCCCACACGAAGCAGCCCTTCTGGTTCCAGCTCTACGTGATGCGCGACCGCGACTTCATCGAGCGGCTGATCGACCGCGCCAAGGCC
>JBJTVI010000271.1:0-2653 GCA_046081145.1 Rubrivivax sp. | reverse complement strand
CGAGGTGCGCGTTTCGCCGTAGAGGTAGATCGGGATGTCGGCGTTGCGAAAGCGGATTTCGCCGATGAACTTGCGCAGGTTCAGCACCGCCGGGTCGAGCTCGGGGCCGGGCGTGAACTCCTCGTCGTCGATCGAGAGGATGAAGGCGCTGGCGCGGCTTTGCTGCTGCGCGAACTGGCTCAGGTCACCGTAGCTCGTCACGCCCAGCACCTCGAAGCCCTCCTTCTCGATGGCCTGGGCCAGCGCGCGGATGCCCAGCCCCGAGGCGTTTTCGGAGCGGAAATCCTCGTCGATGATGACGACCGGGAAGCGGAACCTGAGCATGGAGACACCTCGGCCGGCGCGAGCCGGATGTGCAAAAAACGGGCGAAGTGTAGGGCCACGCCACCCCGCTACACTGACGCTCGTCACACCGGGGCGCCCCCAGGGGCGGGAGGCAAGGATGATGGACTTCAGTGCGCCGACGCTGTGGTGGGTGCTGGCCGGGCTGCTCGTGGTGGCCGAGCTGCTCACGGGCACCTTCTACCTGCTCATGATCGCGCTGGGCGCGGCGGCTGCCGCCCTCGCCGCGCACGCCGGCACCTCGACGGCGGCGCAGATCGCAGCCGGCGCGCTCGTGGCGGCCGGCGCCACCGCCTTCTGGCACTTCCGGCGCGCGCGCGAGCCCCGCTCCGCGCCCGCGGCCTCCAACGCCGACGTCAATATCGACATCGGCCAGACGGTGCAGGTACCGGCCTGGCGCGAGGACGGCACCGCCCAGGTGAGCTACCGCGGCGCCGCCTGGCAGGTGCGCCACGCCGGCACCGCCCCGGCGCAGGCCGGGCTGCACCGGATCGTGGCCGTGCACGGCAACCGGCTCGACCTCGAGCGCGTGGCCGAGCCGGCCAGCGCCTGAGCCCCACCCCTGACCCTCTGCCGGAGAGCCCCCATGGAAATCGCCCTCGTCGTCGCCGTCATCGCGATCGTCTTCGTCGTGCGCACCTTCAAGATCGTGCCGCAGCAGCACGCCTGGGTGGTCGAGCGCCTGGGCCGCTTCGACCGCACCCTCACGCCGGGCCTCAAGTTCGTGATTCCCTTCGTCGAGCGCGTGGCCTACAAGCACTCCCTCAAGGAGGTGCCGCTGGACGTGCCGAGCCAGGTCTGCATCACCAAGGACAACACGCAGCTGCAGGTCGACGGCATCCTGTTCTACCAGGTGACCGACCCCATGCGCGCCAGCTACGGCTCGAGCGACTACATCACGGCCATCACCCAGCTCGCGCAGACCACGCTGCGCAGCGTGGTGGGCAAGATGGAGCTCGACAAGACCTTCGAGGAGCGCGACATGATCAACGCCTCGGTGGTGAACGCGCTCGACGAGGCCGCGCTCAACTGGGGCGTGAAGGTGCTGCGCTACGAGATCAAGGACCTCGCCCCGCCGGCGGAGATCCTGCGCTCGATGCAGGCGCAGATCACCGCCGAGCGCGAGAAGCGCGCGCTGATCGCTGCCTCCGAGGGCCGGCGCCAGGAGCAGATCAACATCGCCACCGGCGAGCGCGAGGCCTTCATCGCCCGCTCCGAAGGTGAGAAGCAGGCCGAGATCAACAAGGCGCAGGGCGAGGCCGCCGCCATCACGGCCGTGGCCGAAGCCACCGCCGAGGCCATCACGCGCATCGCCGCCGCCATCCGCCAGCCCGGCGGCGAGCAGGCGGTGCAGCTCAAGGTGGCCGAGAAGGCGGTGGATGCCTACGGGCAGCTGGCCCGCACCAACAACACGATGATCGTGCCGGGCCACATGGGCGAGGTCTCCTCCCTCATCGGCACGGCCATGACCCTCCTCAAGGGCGGAACGGCCCCCGGCAGCACGGCACGCAGCGGATGACCCGGCCTGCCCTGAACGTGCTCGGCACGGAGCTCGTGCCCTGCTCCTACGACCCGCTCACCGGCTGGTACCGCGACGGCTGCTGCCACACCGACGAGCACGACCACGGCAGCCATGTGATCTGCTGCCGCGTGACGGTGGAGTTCCTCAACCACCAGTTCGAGCAGGGCAACGACCTCATCACCCCCCGCCCCGAGTACCGCTTCAAGGGCCTCAAGGCCGGCGACCGCTGGTGCGTATGCGCCTTGCGCTGGAGGCAGGCGCACGCCGCCGGCTGCGCCGCACCTGTCGTGCTCGAGTGCACCCATCGCCATGCCCTGGATGTGGTGCCGCTGGCGTGGCTGCAGGGCCACGCCTGGCCACTGGAGCGCCCGGCCCCGGGTTGAGCGCGCGGGCTCAGAAGCGGTAGTCGGCCCCCAGCGTGAGCTGCGGGACGGCACGGACGCGCCGCAGCGTGTCGCGCAACTGGGCCTCCTCCTGCGCCACGTCGGCGGCAATGGTGGGCGCGCTCGAGAGCGGCCCCGACACCCGCGTCGTGACCCTCGGGCGCCCGAGCGACAGGCCGGTGTCGGCGTGCACGCCCAGGCCCTTGGCGCCTCCCCGATGACCCCAGCCGATGCCCAGGTAGGGGCTGGCGCGCGCAAAGCCGATGTCCACGTCGAAGCGGTCGGTGGCGCCCAGCGTGTACGAGCCGCTGCCGATGGCCAGCACCCGGCCTGCCCCGAATGCGCCGAGCCGGGCCTGGATGTCGTTGCCGGTGAGCCCCGTGGTGAGCCGGAACCGGCTGCCCAG
>JBJTVI010000270.1:0-5575 GCA_046081145.1 Rubrivivax sp. | reverse complement strand
TGCCCGTGCAGGTGCTGCACCACGGCATCCAAGAGCCGCGCCATGGGGTGCGCCGCCTTCTGGTCGGCCTCGATGTGCGAGACGCCCTGCCAGTAGAGGGCATGTTCGCGCCCGGCCAGCACGACCATCGCGCAGGCCAGGCGCCCGGCCACGTGGTGCGTCCACAGCTGCGTGCAGGGGCTGGCCAGCAGCGCCTCGAAGAGCGCGCGCGGATAGGGCGGCGCCCCTCGGCCCCAGCGCTCGGCCGAAGCCGCGTAGACGGCGAAGTAGGCGTCGAGCACCGCGCGATCGCGCGTGCAGGCGATGGTGCTCCCGGCCACGGGCGCCCGGCGCACCTGGCTGCGTTTGGTGGCGTGGTAGCTGGAGCGGATCTCGGCCAGCGGGCGGTCGAGCGCGAGCACGTGGGTCTGCACAGGCTCGATGCGGTAGCTTGCTTCACGGGCGGTCTCGGCGAGCGCGCCGGCGTGCGGCTCGAAGGGGCTGAGGTTCACGCGCACGCGCAGCGCGTGCTGGGGTGCCTAGCGCAGGAAGATGTCGAGGGCCTGGGCCTGTGCGCCGTCACGGCAAGGCGGTGTGCACAGGCCCAGCGGCCCGAGTTCGAACTGGCGCAGGCCCAGGCGGCGGCGCTCGAAGGCCACGATCGTCTGCCCCGCCACGCCGAAGGAGGCCTCGCGCAGGCCGATCGGTGCGGCGAAGGCGGCTCGCAGGGCGGGGTCGTGCAGGGGATCGGCGGGCTGTTCGGGGGCTGTGCCGCTCATCGCCTGCGCTCCTCTGATGGCGACGATGATGCCGATGCCGCCACCGATGCCGCAACGGATGCGGACGATGCAGACGATGCCGCCACCTTCCCGGGCCTTGCGATGACGACGGTGAACTCGAAGACGGTCGAGCCGATGATGTAGGCCGTCATGCCCAGCGAGAGCAGCCACATCGACCCGAGCAGGCCCAGCCCGGCGATCATCCCCGCACCCAGCAGCGCAAAGGCCAGCACGGTGGCCCCCAGGCTGAGCGCGAAATCCAGCCCGAAGCGTTCCTTCACGAGGTAGAGCACGCTCAGCGGCGCCGCCACGAAGGCCGACAGCACCCAGGGCGCCAGCGCCCGCACGAAGCTGCCCACCTCCTGCCAGGCCGCACCGAAGGCCCAGGCGTAGAGCGCATCGGGCACGAGGAGCAGCATGGGCAGCAGAGCCAGGGCCGCCAGGCTCGACACACGCAGGATCCGCAGCGCCTCCTCGCGCAACCGCGCGTCGTCGCCGCGCTGCGTGGCCGCACGCGGGTAGTACACCTGCGAGATGGCCCCGCTCACGAGCCCCAGCGGCGCCTTCAGCAGCCGGCTCGTGAAGGCGTAATAGGCAGCCGCCTGCGGCCCGAAGGCGCTCGTGAGGAGCAGGGGCAGGCCGGAGGTCTGCGCAGCGTCCGACAGCACGTGCGGACCGTTGAAGGCGGCCAGCGGCCGGAAGTGGCGCAGCAACCGCTGCACGCGGCGCGCGGGCATGCGCGCGCGGAATCCTGAAGCCGGCAGCCCCGGCGCGAGCAGCGCCAGCGCCGTCAACTGACCCGCCACGGTGGCCACCACGAGCACCACGGGTTGGGCACCCAGCACCAGCGCCCCACCGATGGACAGGCCCGCCGTGACCGCCGCCTGCAGCACGCGCGACACCGCCAGGCGCCGGAAATCCTGCACCCGCGCGGCCCAGTTGGAGAACACCTGCACGGCCCCACCCAGGAAGACGTAGAGCGGCAGCCAAGCCAGCCCGAAGCCCGCCAGCGCGGGCCGCCAGGCCAGCACAGCCATCACCGCCACCGCGCAGGCCAGCGCCACGGCCGTGGCGACTGCCAGGCTGCCCACCACGAGGGCCGATGCACTGGCCGCGCGCCGAGGCAGCGCCACTGCCACCTCGAAGCGCGCGCATACCAGCGGCAGCACGAAGCCACCCCAGGCGAGGAAGACCACGAAGGCGCCGTACGCCTCGGGCGGGTAAAGCCGCGTGAGCGCCGGCAGCGCCGCCAGCGCCACGGCCTGCGCCACGGCCGTGCCGCCGGCCACCGTGAAGACGCTGGCGAGAAAGCCGCTGGAGCGCAGGGAGTGGCTCATGCGGCTTGCGCCCCTGCCTGGCGTTCAGCCGCCGGCCGCCTTCGATGCCAGGAACGGGTTGCGCACCGTCAGCCGCGCAGCGAATCGCTTGCCGTGCTGCAGATCCTCGCTCCACAACGTCTTGCAGCCGGCGCCGAGCGCGGCCGAGACGATCAGTGCGTCATAGACGGAAAGGCTATGGCGCTGCAGCAGCTCGAGCGCGCGGTCGTGCGTGTCCAGCCCCACCGGCACGACTGTGCACAGCCCGCGTGCGACGCCGAGCACCTCGCGAATCTCGGGCCAGGGCATGCCGAACTTGCGCGAGGCCACCGAGACGAACTCGTTGAGCACCTGCACGCTCATCACGCCCCCCTGGGCCAGCAGGCGCTCGGCGAGGTCGGCCTTGCGCGCGTCCGCGCTCACCAGGTAGAGCAGGACGTTGGCATCGATGAAGGCCTCAGCGGCCACGCTCATGGGCCGCCTCGCGATCGAAGCCGATCTCGGCAGGCAGGCGGCCGCGCAAGCGGCGCAGGCCGACGAGGCGCTCGCGTACGCCCGGCTGCACGCTCACGGAGAAGCCCCGGTCGCCCACGGCCACCACCTCGCACTGCACCCCCGGCTTGAGCTCGAGCGCCTTCACGAGGCTGGCCGGCAGCCGTAGACCCAGGCTGTTGCCCCACTTCGTCACCTGCACGAAAGCCTCCGCAAAGGATATACACCTTAGAGATTGTATATCAACGTTGCTTCGGCAGGACATGGCCGGCCGAAGGCCTCGGCCGAGGAGCACCCAGCACCGCCTCAGCTGCAAGATGCGCGCAGCGCAGCGGCCACCCGCTCCTGGTCGGCGCGGTTCAGATCGGCACTCATCGGCAGGCTCAGCACCTGCGCCGCCACCTGCACGCTCACGGGGCAGCATTCGGGGCAGCAGTGCGCGGCGTAGGCGGGCTGGTGGTGCAGCGGCTGGGGGTAGTGCACGGCCGTGGGAATGCCCGCGGCCTTGAGCGCATCCTGCACGGCAGGGCGGTTTTCCACGAAGACCGTGTACTGGCCCCACACGCAGTCGCGGTCGGGCCGCACGGCCAGCAAGCGCAGGCCCGGGATGCCCTGCAACAGCTCGGCATAGCGCGCGCCAAGGGCGTGGCGCTGCTCGAGCTCCCACGCAAAGCGTGGCAGCTTGCCCAGCACGATTGCGCACTGCAAGGTGTCCATGCGCCCGCCCACGCCGATGCGCGTGTGGTGGTAGCGGCCGCTTTGCCCGTGCACGCGGATCTCGCGCGCGGCCTGCGCGAGCGCATCGTCATCGGTGAAGAGCGCGCCGCCGTCGCCGTAGCAGCCCAGCGGCTTGCTCGGGAAGAAGCTCGTGCAGCCGATGGTGGAGAGCGCGCACGAGCGCCGCCCCTGGTAGCTGGCGCCAAAGCTCTGCGCCGCATCCTCGATCACGGGCAGGCCGTGGCGCGCGGCCACCGCGTTGATGGCGTGCATGTCGGCCACCTGCCCGTACAGGCTCACCGGCATGATCGCCTTCGTGCGCGGGGTGATGGCAGCCTCGAGCTGGCGCACGTCGAGGTTGCAGGTGTCGGGCTCCACGTCCACGAACACCGGCTTGGCGCCCACGAGCACGATGACCTCGCCGGTGGCGGCAAAGGTGAAGGGGCTCGTGATGACTTCGTCGCCTGGGCCGATGCCGAGGGCCATGAGCGCGATGAGCAGCGCCTCGGTTCCGCTGGATACCGTCACGCAGTGCCGGCTGCCGGTGAAGGCCGCCAGCGCACGCTCGAGTTCGGCCACCTCCGGGCCCATGATGTACTGGCCATGGTCGAGCACGCGCTGGATGCGCGCGTCGATGTCGGGCTTGAGCGCCGCGTACTGGGCCTTGAGGTCGGTGAACTGCATCTCAGGCCTCCTCGTCGGGGCACGACAGGACCGCACCTTTGAGCTCGTACACCCGCCCGGTGCCCGGGCAGGCCGCGCGCAGCACCTCGCCCGCAGGCGCCTGCACCGGCAGCGCCAGCCGCTCGCCGTGCGCGCTCATCCAGCCGATCTGCCGCGCCGGCACGCCCACCACGAGCGCATAGGCCGGCACATCGGCCGTGACCACCGCACCGGCCCCCACAAAGGCGTAGGCCCCGACCGTGCAGCCGCACACCAGCGTGCAGTTGGCTCCGAGCGTGGCGCCGCGCCGCACGAGCGTGCGCCGGTAGTCGTGCCTGCGCACCACCGCCGCGCGCGGGTTGTAGACATTGGTGAAGACCATGCTCGGGCCGCAGAACACCTCGTCTTCGAGCGTCACGGCGTCGTAGACGGAGACGTTGTTCTGGATCTTCACTCGGTGCCCGATGACCACATCGTTGCCCACGTACACACCCTGCCCGAGCGAGCAGCCCTCACCAATGCGCGCGCCGGCACACACATGCGCAAAGTGCCACACGCGCGTGCCCGGGCCAAGCTGCGCGCCCTCGTCGACGATGGCGCTGGGGTGGACGACGACAGAAGCGCTCACCATACCGATACCCCCGGCAGGCCGCGCATCCCGCGATCGAAGGTGACGACGCCTTCGAAACCTTCGACCTGCGCCCGCGCGCTGAGCAGGCAATCGGCCAGATCCCCGCGGCCGCTCTCGTAGAGCTCCACCGCCTGCTCGACCACCCGAGGCTGCTCGAGCGCCACGGTGGCATTTCCGGCCAGCGCCCGGACAGCCTGGGCCACCTCCACCCGGGTACGGGCGTAGGTTCGCGACAGCACCCAGCCAAGTTCGGCCAGCACCACCTGGCTGACCCACAGTGAGCCGGGCTCACGGGCCTGCGCGTCGAAGAAGCGCGCGGCGCGCAGGTGCTGCGTGCGGTCGTCGGCCACCAGGAGGCGGACGAGCACGTTGGTGTCGACGGCGATCACGCCGGACGGGCCCCGCCCTTGCGCGAGGCCCGCTCGCAGGCCGCCTGCGCGATGGCCTCGTTCATCTCCTGGACCGTGCGCACCGGCTCGCCGGGGCGGGCCAGCAGGCCCGCCAGCCCGGCCGAACCCTGGGTGAGCGGGCGTACCCGCAGGCTGCCATCGGCGGCCGCATCGATCTCCAGCCGCGAGCCGGGGACGATCCCCAGCTGCTGGCGCAGCGCCTGCGGGAGCGTGATCTGACCCTTGTCGCTGACGGTGACTTGCACGCGAGATTCCGAATCGATACTGAATTCCGAAACTATACGTCAGCTCCGACCAGATAGAAGGAATCGGAAAGGTCGGCGAGCTCAGGACATCCCCCCAAGAGGCCTCGCGCAGGCAGGCCCCCGCGGGCAGCCCGCTTCAGAACACCAGCGGCAGCCCCACCCGTACGCCGTCGCGCGCGCTGCGGTAGGCCGCGATGATGACCTCCAGCGAGCGCAGGCCCTCGTAGCCATCCACCTCGGCGTGGGCCTGGCCGCGCAGCGTCTCGATGACGTTGGCGTAGTACAGCGGGTGGCCGAATCCGTAGACCGAGGGCGGGGTGTAGCTCGTATCGAGCGCCGCGGC
>JBJTVI010000269.1:0-6857 GCA_046081145.1 Rubrivivax sp. | reverse complement strand
GCTACCGGTGGTGCCGATGCAGTTCCTGTGGCCCTCGAACCTGTGGTGGATGCTGGCGCTGCCCGCACTGGTGGCGCTGTATCTGTGGCTGCTGCGTCGGCCTGCCGCCTACGCCGTGCGGCTGCCGAGCCTGGAGGTGGTGCGCGCGGCGGCCAGCCGGCCCTGGCGGCGCCACGTGCCGCCCGCGCTGGTGCTGGCGGCGCTGGCGCTGCTGGCTCTGGCGCTGGGCCGCCCCATCGGCCAGGTGACCCTGCCGGGGGCCCGCACCACCATCCTGCTGGCGCTGGACGTGTCGCTGAGCATGCGCGTGAGCGATGTCAAGCCCACCCGCATGGCCGCGGCCCAGGAGGCGGCCAAGGCCTTCCTGGCCGAGGTGCCCCGGCGCATCGATGTCGGGCTCGTGACCTTCGCCGGCACCGCCCAGGTGGCCCAGCGCGCCACGGCCGACCGCCCCTCTATGGCAGCTGCCATCGACGGCATCCAGATGCAGCGCGGCACGGCCATCGGCAGCGCCATCGTGGTGTGTCTCTCCGAGCTCTTCCCGGACCACGGCATCGACCTGGGCGAGATGACCTATGGCCCCTGGGGCACGCCCGCCGCGCGCAGCCTGGACGCCAAGGCCAAGGCGCCCAAGGCGATCACGCCCGTTGCGCCGGGCTCGTACCGCGCCGCCACGGTCATCCTGCTGAGCGATGGACGCCGCACCACGGGCGTGGACACGCTTCAGGCCGCCAAGATGGCCGCCGACCGGGGCGTACGCATCCACGTGGTGGGGCTGGGCACGCCTGACGGCCATCTCGCGGGCGGCGAGGGGATGTCCTTCTACCTCCAGCTCGACGAGGCCACCTTGCGCCAGGTGGCGCAGATGACCGGCGGCGAGTACCACCAGGCCGCCAGCGCCGAGGCGCTTCGCAACGTCTACCTGGAGCTCGGCGAGCAGCTCGGGCTGGCCACGCGCGAGACCGAGCTGACGGCGCTGATCGCCGGGCTGGCGGCGCTGCTGCTGCTGGCGGGGGTGGGGCTGTCGTGGAGGTGGTTCGGGGTGGGCCTGAAGGTTGCCTGACGCCCCGCGTTCATCCCATCTCCGTTGCCACCTCCCGCGCTACCTCCCGTGCCACCGCCCGTGCCACCTCCTGCGCCTGCTCGGCGATCGTGCGCAGCAGGCCCCCGGGCTGCCGCAGGTCGAAGCCCGTGAAGTGCAGCCCGGCGCGGCCTGAGCCATCTGGCAAGCCAATCGCCTCGCGCGGCAGCCCACGCGCATCGAGCCCCAACTCCACGCCTGGCACGAGCGCCTGCAGGCCGGCCTCGTAGCCGGTGGCCAGCACCACGGCGTCGAAGCGCGCCTGCTGGCCGTCGACGAACTGCACGCCGGTGGCGTGCAGCCGCTCGATCCCCGGGTGCACGCGGATGTCGCCCGCGCGAATGCGCGCCAGGGTGCCGATGTCGATGACGGGCGTGCGGCCCTCCTCGCGCAGCTGCGCCAGCGGCGAGGCGCGGGGCGTGCGCAGCCCGAAGCGGGAGAGGTCGCCCACCGTCAGGTTGCGCAGCCAGCGGGCCACCGTGTTGCCCAGGCGCGGCGGGAGCCGGCCCAGCAGGATCGAGGTGCGCTGCGTGGGCCGCCCGAGCACGTCGCGGTGCACCATGTTCACGGCCGAGCGCACGCTCAGGGCCACCTCCACGCCCGCCTCGCACAGGTCGAGCGCGATCTCCGCCCCCGTGTTGCCCATGCCCACCACGAGCACCCGCTGCCCGGCAAAGCGCTCGGGGTCGCGGTAGGCATGGCTGTGCATCACGGTGCCGGTGAAGGCCTCTTCGCCCGGCAGGCCGGGCCGGCGCGGCAGCGCATTGGCGCCGGTGGCCACGATGACGTGGGGCACCTCGATTCGACGGCCGTCCTCACACACCACGGCCCAACCTGCGCCCGGGCTCAGCCGCTCGATGCGTTGCACCTCCACCGCGAAGTGCGGCCGGATGCCGAAATGCGCGGCGTACCCCTCCAGGTACTGCACCACCTGCGCCCGGGGCACGTATCGCGGCGCCTGTGCGGGGAAGGGCAGGCCCGGCAGGGCCGAGAGCTCCTTGACGGTGTGCAGGTGCAGCCGGCGGTAGTGGGCGCGCCAGGAGGCGCCCACGTCCGCGGCGCGTTCGAGCACGCAGGCCTGCACGCCCAGGCGGCCCAGGCAGGCCGCGACGGCCAGGCCGGCGGGGCCCGCCCCGATGACGAGGACGGATGAGCGCGACGGGAGGGGCTGCCCCGGCGGCCAGCCAGCCGTGCGTGGTGTGGTCATGCGCAGGCCCGCCCCCCGGCTGCTACTCAGGCCTGATTCCCGCCGCCCGGATGGCCTTTCCCCACTTCTCGTGCTCGGCGCGCTGGAAGGCCGCGAAGGACGCTGCCGTGGTGGGCACGAATTTCGCGCCCTCGCTTTCCAGGCGCTTTTCCATCTCGGGCGAGCGCATGATCTTCTGCACCTCGGCGTTGATCCGGTTCACGATGTCCGCAGGCGTGCCGGCCGGCGCGAACAGGCCGATCCAATTGGAGACTTCGTAGCCGGGCAGCGTCTCGATGGCCGCCGGGATCTCGGGTGTGGTGCGGTTGCGGGTGGAGCCCAGCGTGGCGATGGGGCGCAGCCGCCCCGCCTTGGCCTGGGGCAGCACGGTGGGCATGGTGGCGAAGATCATCTGCGCCTGGCCGCCCATCACGTCGGTGATGGCCGGTGCGTTGCCCTTGTAGGGCACGTGCACGATGTCCACGCCCGCCATCGACTTGAAGATTTCGCCGGCCAGGTGGCTCGTCGTGCCCATGCCGCCGGAGGCGTAGGCGAGCTTGCCGGGCTGGCTGCGGGCGTAGGCGATGAGTTCCTTCAGATCCTTGGCGGGCACCGAGGGGTGCACCACCAGCAGCCCGTCGGCATCGAGCACGTGCGCGATCGGGGCGAAGTCCTTCATCGGGTCGTAGGGCATCGACTTGATGAGGAAGGGATTGATCGCATGGGTGCCGATGTTGCCCATCACCAGGGTGTAGCCATCCGCGGGCGACTTGGCCACGAGGTCGGCGCCGATGTTGCCGCCCGCGCCGGTGCGGTTCTCGATGACCACCGTCTGGCCCCAGGCCTCGGCGAGCCTGGCGCCGATGGCCCGCGCGAAGGTGTCGGCGATGCCTGCGGTGGCAAAGGGCACCACGATCTTCAGCGGCCGGTTCGGGTACGGGCCGCCCTGGGCCCGCGCGGCCCGGAGGGTGCCCAGGCCTGCCAAGGCGGCAAGCACGGCGAAGTTCCTGCGATTCATGTCGATCTCCTGCTGGGTGAGGCGGGCCCGGTGCACTCAGGAAGCGGCGATGCGCGCCAGCCGCCTGATCGTGGGAGCTTCGACGAGCCGGCCCTCGTAGACGAGCGGCCGGGTGGGGTCGGCCTCGAAGAGGGCCAGTATCGTGCGCGCCCGCATGACCTCGGCCGCAGTAGGTGTGAAGGCCTGCCGGATCAGGGCCACCTGGCTGGCGTGCTTGGCCGCCTTGCCCGTCATGCCCAGCGCCTTGGCACGTGCGCAGTCGGCCTGCAGGCCGGCGGCATCGGCCACCTGCGCAAAGGGCGAGTCGATCACCGGCAGGCCCGCCAGGGCCGCGGCGTGCACCACGCGCGAGCGGGCGTAGAGCAGCGGCTCCCAGGCCATCTCGCAGCCCAGCGCGGTGGAGAGGTCGAAGCCGCCGAAGAACAGGGCCTTGAGGCTCGGGTGCGCCTGCGCGATGCGCGCGCAGTGCTCCAGGCCCCGGGCGGTCTCGATGATCGCGTAGAGGTCCACCCCGGGCCGGTTGGCCTCGATCAGGTCGCCGGCGGCGCGCACCTCTGCCGGATCGTCCACCTTGGGCAGGATCACGCCGCCCACGGCCGGTGCTTCGGCCAGCAGCACCTGCAGGTCCTCCGGCCCTTCGGCATCGGCCAGCGCATTGACGCGCGCGACGAGCTGCACGCCCGCGGGCACGGTGCAATCGGCCGTGGCGCTGAGAAGGGCGGCACGCGCCTCGGCCTTGCGCCCGGGCGGAACGGCATCCTCCAGATCGATGCAGGCGAGGTCGGCCCCGCTGGCCAGCGTATCAGCCAGGCCCTGCAGGGCCAGCGCGCCGATGAAGAGCGTGGCGCGACGCTGCTGCACGGCCGGGCTCACAGCGGCTGATCCGCCTTGAGCATGTTGTCGTAATTGACCTGGTGGTGCACCTCCACGGGGTCGCCCCCGGCGCGGATGGCGGCGATGACGCGCTCCTCGGTGGCCTTGACCTTCTGCGCGATGGCAAGCGCCGCCTCGATGTGCTCCATCGGCACCACCACGGTGCCGTTCATGTCGGCCAGGATCAGGTCGCCCGGACGCACCCGCACGCCGCCCAGCCGCACCTCGACGCCGTAGCCGGCACACGAGGAGCGGCCGCGCACGGACTTCTGGTCGATGCCGCGCGCGTAGACCGGCAGCCCGTACTGCAGATACTCGTCGACGTCACGCACCACGCCGTCGGTGACGGCGCCTGCCAGCCCCAGGTGCCGGGCGGTGGCCCCGGCCACGCCGCCCACCGAGTTGGTGAGCGGGTTCTCCGAGGCGTCCACCACCAGCACGGCGCCTGCGCCACCGAGCATGATCGCGCGCAGCGTGCCCGATACGGTGGATTCCGCACCCTGCCCGGCCGGCACCAGCTTGAGCGTGGCAGCCGGCCCGACGATCTTCGGGCAACCCGGGTAGATCGGCAGCACGTTGGCGGGCTGGCCTTCCAGGCCCAGGCGGTCCAGCGCATCGGAGACGTTGGAGGCGTTGACGTTGAGGTACTGGCTGACGATGCGCGAATCGATGCGGCTCATGCGGCACTCCTGAAAGCGTGGAATGCTAGGGGCGTTCGGTATCAAGTCGGTCTAATGTTGCTTGATTGTCAATCAAGCTTCGCTTATGAAAACCCGAAACCTCGACATGGACGTGCTGCGCTCGCTCGTGGCCTTCACCGACCGCGGCACCCTGGCCGAGGCGGGCGAGCAGGTGGGGCGCACGCAGGCGGCGCTCTCGCTGCAGATGCGCCGGCTCGAGGAGCAGGTGGGCGAGGCGCTGTTCAGCCGCGATGGCCGGCGCCTGGAGTTCACCGAGGCCGGCCGGGTGCTGGTGGGCTATGCGCGGCGCATCCTCAGCCTCAACGACGAGGCGCAGCAGGCGGTGCGGGCCACGCGGCTGTCGGGCGAGCTGCGTTTTGGCGCCTCGCAGGATTTCGGCGAGGCGTGGCTGCCCCCGGTGCTGGCGCAGTTCCGACGTGCGCACCCCTCGGTGGGGCTCGAGATCCGGGTGGACGGCGGCACGCGGCTCGTGGCCGCGGTGGACGCCGGCGAGATCGACATGGCGCTGGCGCTGGGCCTGGGGGACAGGCCCGACGCGCTCACCATCGGGCACCTGCCGCTGGTGTGGGTGGCGCACCGGGATTTCCGATGGTCGCGTGGCCAGCCGCTTCCGCTGGCGCTCTTCACCGCGCCGTGCCGCTTTCGCAACAAGGGCGCGGCCGCACTCGACGCGGCGGGCATCGCCTGGAGCGTGGCGCTCACCAGCCCCGGGCTGCACGGTGTGTGGGCGGCGGTGAATGCCGGGTTGGGGGTCACGGTGCGCACGCCCGAGGGCCTGCTGCCCGGCCTGGAGGTGGCCGACCGGCGCCTGGGCCTGCCCGACCTGGGCACGGTGGATGTCTCGCTTTACGTGGCGCGCGGGCGTCTGGCCGCCCCGGCGGTGGGCAGCCTGGCCGAGCTGCTGCGCGAGCGGCTCGCGCAACGCATCCTGGAGCTCGAGGCCGCCACGCCGCCGCAGGCCTTCTCTCGGCGGGGCAGGCGGCGCTTCGGCGTCAGTCAGTCGCCCTCGAAGGCGGGTTTGCGCTTGTCCACGAAGGCCCGGTAGGCGCGGCCGTAGTCGCGCGTCTGCATGCAGATGGCCTGCGCCTGCGCCTCGGCCTCGATGGCCTCCACGATGCCCATGCTCCACTCCTGCTGCAGGCACTTCTTGGTCATGCCGTGGGCGAAGGTGGGGCCGCAGGCCAGCTCGAGCGCGAGCGCCTGGGCCTGGGCGTGCAGCTCCTCGGGCGGTACGAGGCGGTTGAAGAAGCCCCAGCGCTCCCCTTCCTCGCCGCCGAGTGATCGGCCGGTGTAGAGCAGCTCGGCCGCGCGGCCGCTGCCGATGATGCGCGGCAGGATGTTGCACGCGCCCATGTCGGCCCCGGCCAGGCCCACGCGCACGAAGAGAAAGGCCGTCTTGCTGCGCGCCGTGCCCAGCCGCAGATCGGCCGCCATGGCCAGGATCGCTCCGGCGCCGGCGCACACCCCATCCACGGCCGCGATGATGGGCTGCGGACACTGGCGCATCTCGATGACGGCATCACCCGTCATGCGCGTGAAGGCCAGCAGGCCCGGCATGTCGCCAGCCTCCTGCATGCGCACCAGCGGGCCGATGATCTCGTGCACATCGCCGCCGGAGCAGAAGTTGTCGCCCGCCCCGCGCAGCACCACCACCTTGACATCGCGCGCGTGGCGCAGTTCGCGAAAGAGATCGCGGAGCTCGCCGTAGGAGTCGAAGGTCAGCGGGTTCTTGCGCTCCGGGCGGTTCAGCGTGAGCGTGCCCACGCCCTCGGCAACTTCCCACAGGAAGTGCCGGGCGCGGTAGGCGGCGCCTTCGAAGGTCTTCATGAGCGGGTTCTCCAGGGTGCGGGGAGGCTGGCGCGGGCGGGCCGGGCCCGCTGCATGGCCGACTGTAAGGGCAACACGCAGGCCCGCCTTCACGCTCGCGGCCCCTACACTGGACGCATGAACCGGCCCAACTTTCTCGTCATCCTGATCGACGACCTGCGCTTCGATGAG
>JBJTVI010000268.1:0-2997 GCA_046081145.1 Rubrivivax sp. | reverse complement strand
AGGCGGCGTTGCCCACGATGTTGACTGCCGCCACGCAGGCAGCCACCAGGCCGGTCAGCAGCGGGCTCATGCCCGAACGCGCCACGATCGTGGGCAGAAACCCCACCACTGCCAGCCACTGCGAGGAGTAGACCGCAAAGGTCAGGGCCACGAACCAGGGCCCTGGCGCCCTCAGGGTGAGGGCCACGCGCCGACCGAGAGCGGCCAGCCGGCTCGGCTGCGGGCAGGCCTGTGCAGCGGCATGGCCCGGCGCGCCCGATGCATGGCTTGGTGCATGGCCGGGTGCCCCCGGCGCAACCATGCGCGGGATCCTCAGGCGCAGGGTCGCCGCCATGGCCAGGGACACCCCGGCCAGAGCGACCCACCAAGCCCGCCAGCCCGCCGACTCGATCACGGGCGGGCCGGCTGCCAGCGCCAGGGCAACGGCCAGCGGCATGAAGGCACCCCAGCTGCCGAGCATGCCGCGCAGCCGCTGCGGTGGCGTGAGCGCACGCAGCAGACCGGGGGCGGGCAGCACCACCATGAGGAACCCCAGCCCCTCGAGCGCGCGCAGCGCCAGCATCGGTCCGGCACCCGAGACGAGGGCCCCGCCAGCGCTGGCAGCAGCCTGCAGCAGCAGGCCCAGCACGAGGCTGCGCCGCGCGCCCAGCCCATCGCACCAGGCCCCCACGAGCAGCCCGCCGACCATGCCCGCCCCCTGCACGAGCCCGAGGAGAAAGCCCGCCTCGACGAGCGTGAGGCCCAGGTCGCGTTGCAGCACCGCGATGGCCGGGGCAAGCTTGCCCACGTGCAACGCTGCGCACACCCCGGCGGCCAGCACGAGCCATGCCGCGCCAGGCGTGGCGGGTGGCCGGGGCTTCGGCGCTCGCGGCGCGGCGATCACCCGATGAGCCGGAGCGAGGCCGGCAAGCCGAGGTAGACGAGCGCGCCTGCGACGGCGCTGGCGCCCAGCACCTCGATCACGCCCCGCCGGCGCACGAGCAGCGCCCAGCCCGCCGCGACCCCGATGAGCGCTGCGGCCACGTCGAAACCGCCTGCCAGGCCCTTGGGCCACAGCACGTGCGCACCGAAAAAGAGCGCCAGGTTGAGGATCACGCCGCACACCGCAGCCGTGATGGCCGTGAGCGGGCCCGTGAAGGCCAGGCGGCCGCGGGTGGATTCCACGAGCGGCCCGCCTGCCAAGATGAACACGAAGGAAGGCAGGAAGGTGAACCAGGTGGCCACGAGCGCGCACAGCGCACCGGCGGCGAACGGCCCCATCGTACCCGCGGCCTGGGCCCAGCGTGCCAGCTCCGGGCTCTGCCAGCCCCCCACGAACGCCACGAAGGCCACCACCATGATGAGCGGGCCAGGCGTGGATTCACCCAGCGCCAGGCCGTCCATCATCTGCGCCGCGCTGACCCAGCCGTGCTGCACCACGGCGCCCTGGTAGACGAAGGGCAGCACGGCGTAGGCGCCCCCGAAGGTGAGCAAGGCCGCCTGCGTGAAGAAGGCGCCCATCTGCGTGGCCACACCCTGGGTGCCGAACACAAGCGCGAGCCCGGCCATCGGCAAGAGCCACAGCAGCAGCCCGGCGGCCACCACGACGGCGGCGCGCCCGGGCGAAAAGCGTGCATGTGCAGGCGTCGGGGTCTGGTCGTCGATCAATGCGGGCAGCCGGGTGCCGGCCCCGGCCGGGGAGGCCCCCGCCGGCGCGGCGTGTCCACCGCCCCCGAAGTGCCGCGGGGCGATGCGTGCCCCGAGCGCCCCGACCCCTGCCGCCACCAGCACCACGAGCGGAAAGGGCGCCTGCAGCAGCGCCACCGCCACGAATCCTCCGATGGCCATCGCCCAGAGCACGCCGCCACGCAGCGTACGCGTGGCCAGGCGGTGCGCCGCCTGGACCACCAGCGCCACCACCGCAGGCTTGATGCCGTAGAAGAGGCCCGCCACCAACGGCACGTCGCCCCAGGCCATGTAGCCCGCAGCCAGGCCCACCAGCAGCACGAGCGAGGGCAGGACGAAGAGCACACCCGCGATCACGCCGCCCAGCGTGCGATGCAGCAGCCAGCCCAGGTAGGTGGCGAGCTGCTGGGCCTCGGGGCCGGGAAGCAGCATGCAGTAGTTGAGCGCGTGCAGAAAGCGCCCCTCGCTGATCCAGCGCCGCCGCTCGACCAGCTCCTCATGCATCAACGCGATCTGCCCGGCCGGCCCGCCAAAGCTGATGCAGCCCAGCCGCAGCCAGTAGCGCAGCGCCTCGGCACGGGTCGGGGCACGCGGAGGCAGCGGCTCGCCGTGCTCGTCGAAGGGGCCCGCCACGCGCGGGTCGAAGCCCGTGGCACGCTGCAGGCTCGAGGCACCACCGGCCGGCTCCAGGCTCTGCGGCCACAGGCTCGGTGCCTGCGAGGCCTCGACCGCACCCGTGCCAGCCCGCGCTGCGTCGTCGGGAGCTGTCGGGTCGCGGGCAGGCGGTGAGGTCATCGGCGGGGTCGTTGGCGGGACTGATGGGGCCGGAGAGGGAGCCAGCGGGAACGAGGGGGAATAATACGCAGGTCCCCTGCTGCCCCGGGCCCTGCCGAGCGCGCCATGACCTTCAACCCCCTCGACAACAAGACCCAGGCCTGGTCGGCCCTGTTCAGCGAGCCCATGAGCGAGCTCGTGCAGCGCTACACGGCCAGCGTGGATTTCGACAAGCGGCTGTGGCGCGCCGACATCGCAGGCAGCCTCGCCCATGCGCGCATGCTCGCCGCGCAACGGATCATCTCCGCGCAGGATCTCGCCGACATCGAGCGCGGCATGGCGCAGATCACGGCCGAGATCGAGTCGGGCGCCTTCAGCTGGAAGCTCGAGCTCGAGGACGTGCACCTCAACATCGAGGCGCGCCTCACGCAACTCGTGGGCGACGCGGGCAAGCGGCTGCACACCGGGCGCTCGCGCAACGACCAGGTGGCCACCGACGTGCGGCTGTGGCTGCGCGGCGAGATCGACACGCTGGCTCCGCTGCTGGAGGAGATGCAG
>JBJTVI010000267.1:0-11173 GCA_046081145.1 Rubrivivax sp. | reverse complement strand
GCAGGCTCACGCGTTCGAGCTTGAGCTCGCGCGGGGTGAGCAGGTGGATCTCCGGAATCGGCACGCCGCTGCGGTTTTCCAGCACGTAACGGCCCTGCGTCACGGCCTTGGCCTGGCGGGGATAGAGCTGAACATCCAGCGTGATGCCGATGACGCGCGGCTGCGGCAGCTGCTCGTAGCCGAGCAGGGCCTTCTCGGCGGCGGCCGTCATGGCCTCGTTTTCGGGCTGGGTGATGTAGCGGTTCAGGACATTGGTGTTCCAGTAGATGAAGCCACCCGTGCCCACCCACACGAGGGCCGAGGCCAGCGCCACGCCGCCGGCTGCGCCCTTCAGGCGCACCCGCGCCTGCGGCCAGCGCTGGCGCAGCGTGCCGCCCGGGCCGCGGCGCCAGAAGGCGTGCGCGGCCACGGCCAGGAGCACGGCAAAGGCGCTCCAGTAGAGCTGGAACCACACCCGGGCCTCCCAGAAGCGCGACATCCCGCTCATGTCCGACAGGGGCACGGCAGGCGTGCTGGCGTAGTGGTACAGGTTGTGCTCGAAGCCGGCGGTGGAAAGCGCCGTCGTGGCCACGACGTACAGCAGCATCACGCCCCAGCCGATGAACTTCTGCGGCACCAGCACCTGCACCAGCACCGAGAGCACCGCCACGTGCAGCGCCGTGACCACCGTGGGCCACAGGTACCAGGCCAGGTAGGCGCCGGGCTGCAGCTGGGTGTAGCCCTTGGCCAGTTGCACGGCCATGCCCGTGAGCACGGCCACGAGCCCCGTGGCCGTCAGCACCAGCGCGATGGCGCCGATCTTGGGTACCAGGTGCGCCCAGCCCGGTGCGGCGGTGGCGTCCACGATCTCGTGCATGCGGCGCTCGCGGTCGCGCCACACCAGTTCGCCCGCGTAGTAGATGGCGATGATGATGGGCAGGATGTTGAAGGCGCCCTGCAGGGCCTGCACCATCAGCCGCGTGACGGGCAGGCTCGGGCTGCCGTACCACTCGTTGACGAACCAGGCCGAGCCGCCGGCGTTGAGCACCCCGATGAAGAGCAGCACCACGAAGGCGGGGCTGCGCAGCACGAAGGCGAGGTCGAACCTGGCCAGGGCTGCGAACTGCACCCAGGCGGAGGGAGCGGCCGCCACTTCTTCCGTGGCGGCCGCCGCTGCCGCGGTGGCCGCTGCCGGGCGTGCAGCAGCCGGCGCCGATGCGGGCACTGCCGCCTTGCCCTGGGGGCGTGCAGGCGCCGGCCGCCCCTTGCCGCTGCGCTCCTCGAAACGGAAGAGCCCGGCGGCCGCCGCGAACAACGCCGCTCCCACCCCGAGCCAGATCAGCCGGTTGGCCAGGAAGAGCCCGGCCAGCTCGGGCAGCTGCGTGTTGCGCTCCACCGCCGTCCAGTACTTGGTGACGATGCGCAACGCCACGAGCCCGAAAGGGTCGATGAGCGCCGAGACGGTGTCGAAACGCGGGTCGCGCAGCAGCCCCTGCATGACGAAAAACAGCACCAGCAGCACCATGGCGCCGATGTAGCTCCACATCATCGAGCGCGTGGCCGTGGCCAGCGCGAAGAAGGTGGCCCCCAGGATCAGCACCGTGGGCAGCCCCATCAAGAAGAGTGCCCACAGGTAGTGGATGGGCTGGAAGGGCCCGAGCCGCTCCGGGTCGAGCCAGGGCATGAAGGAGCCCACGGCGATGCCCAGCGGCACCGAGGCCAGCACGAAGACCGAGGCCGCCACCGACCCCGCGAAGCGCCCGCCCAGGTAGGGCCACTTCGTCAGCCGGGTACTGCGCAGGATCGGTGCGAAACCGGTCTCGTCGTCGCGCAGCACCGTGCCGGCCACCAGCGCCACGACGATGAAGATGCCGAACAGGCTCATGATCCCCAGCGTCTGCAGGATCGCGAAGGGGGCATTGATGTGGACGTTGCCGCGGCTGCCGATCTGGATCTCGTCGATCGTGGTGGCGCAGAAGGTGAGCAGGAAGAACAGTGCGAATCCCACCCACAGCACCGGGCTGCGCAGCTGGTAGCGCCACTCGAAGGCGGCCACCGGCAGGAAGAGCGAGGGCCGGCGCATGCTCAGGCCTCCCGCGGCTGGGCACGCAGGCGGTGCAGCGTGGCGAAGTAGACGTCTTCCATCCCCGGCTCCACCGCCTCGAAGCCCTCGCCCGGCGGGCGGCCAGGCTCCTCGGAGATGACCCGGATGACGGTGCGCCCGGCCTTCAGCCGCGTGGCGATCACGGCGTGGCGCTCGCGCGCGGCAGCGAGCTCTTCCTTGTCCACGCCGGTCTGCCAGATGCGCCCGCCCAGCGCCGCGATCAGGTCGGCCGGGGTGCCCGAGTCCACGATCCGCCCGCCCACCAGGATGGCCGTGCGCGGGCACAGGTCCGTCACGTCGTCCACGATGTGGGTGGAAAGGATGACGACCACCTGCTCGCCGATGGCCGACAGCAGGTTGTTGAAGCGGTTGCGCTCCTCCGGGTCCAGCCCTGCGGTGGGTTCGTCGACGATGATCAGGCTCGGGTTGCCGATGAGCGCCTGGGCGATGCCAAAGCGCTGCCGCATGCCGCCCGAGTAGCCGGCCACCGCCTTCTTGCGCACCTCCCACAGGTTCACCTGGTGCAGCAGTGCCTCCACCGTGTCGCGCCGCTGCCCGCGGCTCGTGAAACCCTTGAGCACGGCCAGGTGGTCCAGCAGGTCCAGCGCCGAGACCCGCGGGTAGACGCCGAAATCCTGTGGCAGGTAGCCCAAGGTGGCGCGCAGCTTCTCGGGTTGCGCCAGCACGTCCATGTCGCCGAAGCGGATGCTGCCCGAGGTGGGCACCTGCAACGTGGCCAGGCAGCGCATCAGGCTGCTCTTGCCCGCCCCGTTGGGGCCGAGCAGCCCGAACATTCCGGCCGGGATGTGCAGCGTCACGCTGTCCAGAGCCTTCGTGCCGTTGGGGTAGGTGTGGGAGAGGTCTTGGATGTCGAGCACTCCGAGATCCTCGCGCAGGCGCCGCCCGACATCAAGGGCCCTGCGACGAACGGCGGGCAGCCGGCGATGAACGGCGGCTTGCCAGTGGCGGCCGTCGGCCCCTCCCCCTACCCCTCCCGCCGGAACCCCTCGGCCGCGCGCATCAGGCGCCGCGTGTACTCGGCCTGCACGCGCGAGGCAGCGAGGTCGGCCGCGTCCAGCGTCTCCACCGCGCGGCCCTGGTGCATCACCAGCAGCCTGCGGCACAGGTGCGTCACCACCGCCAGGTCGTGGCTGACCATCAGGAAGGTCAGGCCGTGCTGCTCGCGCAGCTGCTCCAGCAGGTTGAGCACCTCAGCCTGCACCGAGGCGTCGAGTGCCGAGGTCGGCTCGTCGAGCAGCAGCACCTGAGGCTGCAGGATCAGCGCGCGCGCGATCGCCACGCGCTGGCGCTGCCCGCCCGAGAGCTGGTGCGGGTAGCGAAAGCGGTAGCCCGTGCCCAGCCCCACGGCCTCGAGCACGGCGCGGATCCGCGCCTCGGCGTCATCGATGCCGTGGATGGCCAGCGGCTCGGCCAGGATGCGGTCGACCGTCTGGCGCGGATGCAGCGAGCCGTAGGGGTCCTGAAAGACCATCTGCACCTGGCGCCGAAAGGCCATGCTGCCGGGCTGCGGTGGTGCCGCCACCCGACCCGCCTCATCCGCCACACCCTGCAGCGCAACACGCCCCTGGCTCGCACGCGCCAGCCCGCAGATCGCACGCAGCACCGTGCTCTTGCCCGAGCCCGATTCGCCCACGATGCCGAAGCTCTCGCCCGGCGCCACGTCCAGATCGAGCCCGTCCACCGCCACGAAGTCGCCAAAGCGCACCTGCAGCTGCTCCAGGCGCAGGCCCAGCGCGCGCGTGGCCCCCGTGCCCGTGCCCAAGGCGTCATGGCCCGCTGTGCCCGTGCCTAAGGAACTCCCGCTCACTGCGCCCACTCCGCCCGCCTGTCCAGCGTGGGCAGCGGGTGCGTGGTGCCCCCCAGCCGCGGCAGGCAGTTCAGCAGCCCCTGCGTGTAGGGGTGGCGCGCGCGCGGCAGCTCGGCCGCGCTCAGCTCCTCCATCACCCGGCCGGCGTACATCACCAGCACCCGGTCGCAAAACGACGACACCAGCCGCAGGTCGTGCGAGATGAAGATCAGGCCCATGCCGCGCTCGCGCACCAGCCGGTCGAGGATGCCCAGCACCTCCAGCTGCACCGTCACGTCCAGGGCCGAAGTCGGCTCGTCGGCAATCAGCAGCTCCGGCCCGGCAATGAGCATCATGGCGATCATCGCCCGCTGCCCCATGCCGCCCGACACCTCGTGCGGGTACAGCCCAAACACCCGCACCGGGTCGTCGATCTGCACCGCCGCCAGCGCCTGCAGCGCCTCCTCGCGCGCCGCGCGTGCGGCACACGGCCGATGCGCCTGCAGCGTCTCCACGATCTGATCGCCGATCGACATCACGGGGTTGAGCGAGTACTTCGGGTCCTGCAGCACCATCGCGATGCGCCGCCCGCGCAGCGCCCGCCGCGCCGCAGCCGGCATGCCCAGCAGATCCTGCCCGGCAAAGGCCAGGCGCAGCGCGGACACACGCCCGCCCGGCGCCGTCAGCCCCAGCACCGCGCGCCCCGTCTGGCTCTTGCCCGAGCCCGATTCGCCCACGATACCCAGCCGCTCGCGCCCGAGCGTGAAGGACACGCCGCGCACCACCTCCGTCCAGCCGCCCTCGCGCGCGGGGTAGGCCACGCGCAGGTCCTGCACCTGCAGCAGCGGGGCGCTCTCACTCATCGCGTCGCCTTCGGGTCGAGAGCATCGCGCAGCCCGTCGCCCAGCAGGTTGAAGGCCAGGCTGACGAGGAAGATGGCCACGCCCGGTGCTGCCGCCACCCACCACTGGTCGAGCACGTACGCGCGCCCGCCGGAAATCATCGCGCCCCACTCCGGCGTGGGCGGCTGCGCCCCCAGGCCCAGGAACCCCAGGCCCGCGGCAGTGAGGATGATGCCCGCCATGTCCAGCGTCACGCGCACGATGACGGAGGACAGGCACAGCGGCATCACGTGGCGCCACACGATGCGCCACGGCCCGGCGCCCATCACGCGCACGGCCTCGATGTATTCCGCGTGCCGGATCGTGAGCGTCTCGGCCCGCGCGATGCGCGCATAGGGCGGCCACGAGGTGATGGCGATGGCGATCACCGCGTTCTCGATGCCGGGCCCCAATGCCGCCACGAAGGCCAGCGCCAGGATGAGGCGCGGAAAGGCGAGGAAGATGTCCGTCAATCTCATCAGCACCGCATCCGTGCGCCCGCCGATGTAGCCCGAAACCGTGCCCACCAACAGCCCGATGGGCGCGGCCAGCACCGCCACCAGCACCACCACCATGAGCGTGATGCGCGTGCCGTGCACGATGCGCGCCAGGATGTCGCGCCCCTGGTCGTCGGTGCCGAACCAGTGGGCGGCCGAGGGCGGCTGCAGCCGCGCATCGAGCATCCCCGCCGTGGGCCCGGCCGGCGCGATCACGTCGGCCAGCAGCGACACGGCCACGAGCGCCAGGATGATGGCCAGCCCCACCAGCGCCAGCCGGTTGCGCGCGAACACCCGCCACACCCCGTAGGCGCGGCCCAGCGCCGCCTGGCGCCGCGACTGCGGCCGCTCCGTCAGCAGCCACGCCTGCCAGGCACTCATGTGCGCTCCCGCGTGCGCGGGTCCAGCGTGCGGTAGAGCAGGTCGCTCAGCAGGTTCAGGCCGATGAAGATGGTGCCCACCACGATCGTTCCACCCAGCACCGCGTTCATGTCGGCGTTCTGCAGCGAGTTCGTGATGTACAGGCCCAGGCCCGGCCACGAGAACACCGTCTCGGTCAGCACCGAGCCCTCCAGCAAATGGGCATAGGAAAGGGCCACCACGGTCGTCAGCGGCACGGCCGCATTGCGCAGTGCGTGGCGCCACACGATGCGCGATTCCGGCAGCCCCTTGGCGCGGGCCGCCACCACGTACTCCTGCGCCAGTTCGGTGAGCATGAAGGAGCGCGTCATGCGGCTGATGTAGGCCAGCGAAAAGTACCCCAGCAACGAGGCCGGCAGCACCAGGTGCGAGAAGGCGTTGCGCCAGGCCTGCCACTCGCCTCCGAGCGCCGCATCGACCAGCAGCACGCCCGTGACGCGCGTCACCGAGTATTCATAGGCCACGCCGATGCGCCCCGGCCCGCTGACCCAGTCGAGCTTGGCGTGGAAGAGCACCAGCGCCATCAGCCCGAGCCAGAATACCGGCACCGAGTACCCCACCAGGCCAATCACGCGCACGATGTGGTCGGCCCAGCCGCCCTGGCGCACGGCGGCCCACACCCCCAGAGGAATGCCGATGCCCGCCCCGATGAGGATGCCGAAGGTGGCCAGCTCGAAGGTGGCCGGAAAGGTCTTGACGATGTCCTGCCACACCGGCTGCGAGGTCAGCACCGAGGTGCCGAAGTCCCCCCGCAGCGCCTTGCCCACGTACACCGCGAACTGCACCGGCAGCGGCTCGTTCAGGCCGAGCTCCTCGCGCACGCGCTGCACCACGTGCTCGGGCGCACGGTCGCCCACGATGGCCAGCGCCGGGTCCACCGGTATCACCCGGCCGATGAAGAACGTGACGGCCAGCAGCCCCAGGTAGGTCAGCGCCACGGTCGCGAGCCAGCGGCCCGCGGCGGCCAGGCGGCGCCTCATCAACGCTTGCCGACCTTGAAGAGGTAGGTCTGGTCGGAGGTGGGGGCCACTTGCAGCCCCTCGACGTTGCTGCGCATGGCCGTCATCGCGATCTGCTGGTAGATCATCACGAAGGGGCTCGTGCGGCGGAACTCGGCCTGGATCTCGGCATACATACGCAGGCGCCGCGCGCCGTCACGCTCCATCGCCGCGGCATCGGTCTTCTTCGTGAGTTCCGGGATGTCCCAGGCATTGCGCCAGGCCAGCGGCTTGGTCTTGGCGTTGTCGGAGTTGTCCGGGTTGCGCGCGAAGGTGTCGGCGTTGGTGTGCGGATCCCAGTAGTCGGCGCCCCACTGGCCGATGTAGATGTCGTGCGTGCGGGCGCGGTACTTGGTGAGCGTCTGGCGCCCGTCGCCGGGCAGGATCTCCATCTGGATGCCGGCCTGACGGAAGGTCTGCTGCATCGCCTCCGTCACGCCCTGGATGGGCTGCGCCGTGCGCATGTCGATCGTCACCTTGAAGCCGTCCGGGTGCCCGGCCTTGGCCAGCAGCGCCTTGGCGCGGGCCACGTCGAGCTTGTAGGGCTTCTCGTTGGAGGCACCGAACAGGCCCAGGGGCAGGAAGTTCTGGTGAATGATGGCGATGTTCTTGAGCAGCGTGCGCCCGAGCGCGTCGTAGTCCACCAGCCACTTGAAGGCCTCGCGCACCTCGGGCTTGGCCAGGATCGGGTTCTTCTGGTTCAGGCTGAAGTACGTCACGTAGCACTTGGGCGTGACGCTGATGACGATCTGCGGGTTGTTCGCCAGGGCTTCCAGGTCTTGCGGCGTGAGGTTGCGCGCGATGTCCACGTCGCCCTTTTCCAGCAGCAGGCGCTGCGTGGACGATTCCTTCACGTGGCGGTAGATGACGCGCGCCAGGCGGCTCTTCTCGCCGTGGTAGTTGTCGTTGCGCTCGAGCGTGACGATCTCGTTGGCGCGCCACTCGCGGATGCGCAGCGGCCCCGAGCCCGCGAAGTTCGTCTTCAGCCAGGCGTGGCCCATGTCCCCGGCCGATTCGCGCGACATCAGCAGCTTCTTGTCCACCACGCCGGCCACGTTGGCCGTCAGGCAGTTGTAGACGAGAGTGGGCGCGTAGCTCTTGTCCGTCTCGATCGTGAGCGTCAGCGGCCCCGTCTGGCGCACCATCTGCGCCACGTTGGCCTTGCTCAGGCCGAACTGCGTGAGGATGAAGGCCGGCGTCTTGTCGAGCATGACCGCGCGCTGCAGCGAGTACACCACGTCCTCGGCCGTGAGCGGGTTGCCCGAGGCAAAGCGCAGCCCCGGCTTGAGCGTGAAGCTGTAGGTGCGGCCATCGGCCGCGAGCGACCACTCGCGCGCCAGGTCCGGTACGAGCTTGGAGGGGTCGTTCAGGTCGTAGCGCAGCAGCCGCTCGTAGCCGTTGCCCATCAGCTCGCCCGCCGAGATCTCGAAGGCCTCCGCCGGGTCCAGCGAAATGATGTCGTCGAAGGTCGAGGCCATCACGAGCGTGTCGCGCGGGGTGTTGGCGCGGGCCGGCCAGGAGGTGGTGGCCGCGGCCACGGCACACACGGAGCCCAGCGCCAGGGTGCGGCGGCGAAGCGAGAGCGGTTCGGACATGGGGAGATCCTTCAGCAGCAAACTAGGCACTGTAGTGAAGCCAGGCGCACACGCGCGCCGGCGTTTTCCCGGGGACGCCGAGGCCCGACGCGGACGCCAGCCGGGCCGCTACGATGTCGGCTTGTCCCGCTTCAGCGGCAAGCCATGACTCTGCAACTGCACATCGGCAACAAGAACTACTCCTCCTGGTCCATGCGCCCCTGGGTGCTGATGCGCCAGGCCGGCATCGCCTTCGAGGAGGTGATGGTGCGCTTCGACGCCTTCACGCCCGAATCGCAATTCAAGCAGCGCCTGACCGCGCTCAGCCCGGCGGGCAAGGTGCCCGTGCTGGTGGACGAAGGCCTCGTGGTGTGGGACACGCTGGCCATTGCCGAGTACCTCGCCGAGCGCTTTCCCGATCAGCACCTGTGGCCGCGCGAGCGCGCCGCACGCGCCCGCGCGCGTAGCGTGTGTGCCGAGATGCACAGCGGCTTTGCGGCGCTGCGCAACGCCTGCCCGATGAACATCGAGGCGCATCTGCCCGAGATCGGCGCCCTGGTGCTGCGCGACCGCCCCGGCGTGCGCGCCGACCTCGAACGCATCGTGCAGATGTGGTCTGCCCTGCTGCACGAGCACGGCGGCCCGATGCTCTTCGGCCCCTTCAGCGTGGCCGATGCCTACTACGCGCCCGTGGTGATGCGCCTGCGCACCTACGCCTTGCCCGTGCCCGGGGAAGTCTCGGCCTACATGCAGCGCGTGGTCGAACTGCCCGGCGTGCGCGCCTGGATCGAGGGCGCCCTGCAGGAGCAGGATTTCCTGGACTTCGAAGAGCCCTACCGGCTGCATCGATGAGCACCCCCGCCTACACCTGGACCCCCGTCATCGTCACCCACGCGCTGGCGGCAGGCACGGCCGTGGTGCTCGGGGCGTGGCTGCTGCGCTCGCGCAAGGGCCAGCCTGCGCATCGCCTGTGGGGCTGGGTGTGGGTGCTGTGCATGGCCACGGTGGCAGGCATCTCCTTTGCGATCAGGGGCCCCAACGGCTTCTCCTGGATCCACGGGCTCTCCGCGTTCACGCTCGTGTCACTGGCCATTGGCGTCGCGGCGGCGCGCGCCCACCGGGTGAAGGCCCATCGCGGCAACATGATCGGCTTGTATGTCGGGGCGCTCGTCATCACGGGGCTCTTCACCCTGCTGCCGGGCCGGCTGCTGGGCAGCGCGTTGTGGGGGTGGCTTGGCCTGACGGGGTGAGTGGGTGTCACCGCACATCCCGTTGGATCGCGCGTCGGGGCGGCGGGACGCCGCTCGGCCGGTGTCGAAGGCTGAGGGTTTCCGCGCGCTCGGAGCGCCATCGAAGCCCGCTCGGCCGGTTCTAAGGCCTTGTACTGGCGGGGCTGAAGTGATGGGGCTGCAAACAGGCTGCGGTCAGGAGGTTTTCTGGGCTGGTCGGGCAGAGGACTCGAACTGGCCGGCGACGAGCACCATGTTCAACAAAGATTGACATAGACTCCGCATCCTCGATGCATTGCCCCTCAACCCGCTGCGACAGGCCTACCGCATGGAAGTCATCCTCAGAAAGTACGGCAACAGCACGGTCGCCGTGCTGCCCCCGTCAGTGCTCAAGGATCTCGGCCTGGCCGCCGGTCAGGCCATGTCTCTGGACACGAACGACCAGCACCAGATCGTGTTGTCGCGCAAGCGCAAGTACGTGCTGGCGGACATGATCGCCCAGTGCAACCCCAAGGCGCCCCCGCCGGCAGACCTCGCGCTCTGGGAATCCGCCAAGCCCGTGGGCCGGGAGGCCTGGTAGTGCCCGTCTTCGACCGTGGGGACGTCGTCAGCGTGCCCCTGGATCCCGCCATGGGTCATGAGCAGCGTGGCACCCGCCCTGCCCTGGTGCTGACGCCGAAGGACTTCAACAAGCTGGGCGACGTGCTGGTGGCCCCCATCACGCAGGGGGGCGATTTCTCGCGTCATGCAGGCTTCGCCGTGAGCCTGACCGGCACCGGATGCAAGACGCAGGGCGTGGCCTTGATCAACAAGGTGAGGATGCTCGACCTCGTGGCACGCAAGGCCCGTCGCGTCGAACGCGCGCCGCAACCCGTCATCGACGAGGCCTTGGGGCGGCTGATGGCGCTGCTGGACGGCTGAAACGTCGCGGGTGAGGTGGATGTGACACCACCCCGAGGCGCTGCCGCCACTCACGATGCGCACGATGGTAGGTGCCAGTCCCAGCTTACGTAGTACATGCCAACGTGATGGGCAATGAGCCCCAGGGCGAGAAGCCGCAGGGAGTCCAGGAACGGGAGGCGGGTGTCGGTCTCGGCCGACTCGAACTGGCGAGCCACACTCCGGGCGCGAGATGACGTGAAAGCTATCGAAGGCTTGACTCCAATTCCAATATTCCGTACAGTCTGTACATACTTTTCGAGAATCCGAAATGAAGGCGACCTATGGACTCGAGCAGGCCCGCGCGCAACTGCCGCGTATAGCAGCCGAGGCGCGCGCCGGGCATACCAGCGTGATCACTCGACACGGCGAGCCGATGGCTGCCGTCGTCCCAATCTCGTTCTTGCGGGCACAGCAGTCTGGCCGAATCCGCAAGGGCGGCATCCTGGCCCTGCGTGGGACAGGACGAGACATGTGGCCTGAGGGTGCAGGCCGGACGGTGGCCGACATGCGCGACGAATGGCAAACTTGAAGAAGTCCACCAGCCGCCGCCAAGATCGGTACTGGAGTGTCCTGCCGGAAGGTGCTACTGTCCTAGTGGACACGGCTCCCTGGATTTACCTGCTGCAGGACCACCCTGACTTAGCACCCCGCTTCGAGGGCCTTTTCGCGGCGGCAGAGGAATGCCGGATCGACCTTGCGTTGTCCACCATCACGCTGGCTGAAGTACTGACAGGCCCCTACA
>JBJTVI010000266.1:0-2653 GCA_046081145.1 Rubrivivax sp. | reverse complement strand
GATCTTGGCCAGCGGCTGGCCCGTGGCCTTGCTCACGAAGGGCACGGTGCGCGAGGCACGCGGGTTCACCTCGAGCACATAGACCACCGCCTGCTCGCCCTCGCCCTGGATGGCGAACTGCACGTTCATCAGGCCCACGACGTTCAGCGCCTGGGCCATGAGCGTGGTCTGGCGGCGCATCTCGTCTTGCAGCGCCGCGCTCAAGGTGTAGGGCGGCAGTGAGCAGGCCGAGTCGCCGGAGTGGATGCCCGCGGCTTCCACGTGCTCCATGATGCCGCCGATCATCACCTCGGTGCCGTCACCCACGCAGTCGACATCGACCTCGATCGCATCGTCGAGAAAGCGGTCGAGCAGCACGGGGGACTTCTCGCTCACGCGCACGGCCTCGCGCATGTAGCGCTCGAGGTCCCGGTCGCCGTGCACGATCTCCATCGCGCGGCCGCCCAGCACGTAACTCGGCCGCACCACCAGCGGGTAGCCGATCTCGCGCGCGAGCTGCAGCGCCTGCTCCTCGGTGCGGGCGGTGCGGTTGGGGGGCTGCTTGAGGCCGAGCTCGTGCAGCAGCTTCTGGAAGCGCTCGCGGTCTTCGGCGATGTCGATGGAGTCGGGCGTGGTGCCGATGATGGGCACGCCGGCGCGCTCGAGGTCGAGCGCGAGCTTCAGCGGCGTCTGCCCGCCGAACTTTACGATCACGCCGGCCGGCTGCTCCTTGTCGACGATCTCGATCACGTCTTCGAGCGTCACGGGCTCGAAGTACAGGCGGTCGCTCGTGTCGTAGTCGGTCGAGACGGTCTCCGGGTTGCAGTTGACCATGATGGTCTCGTACCCGTCCTCGCGCATGGCCAGCGCCGCGTGCACGCAGCAGTAGTCGAACTCGATGCCCTGGCCGATGCGGTTGGGCCCGCCGCCCAGCACCATGATCTTGCGCCGCTCGGTGGGCTCGGCCTCGCACTCCTCGTCGTAGGTCGAGTACATGTAGGCCGTCTGTGTGGCGAACTCGGCGGCGCAGGTGTCCACGCGCTTGTAGACCGGGCGGATGCCCCGCGCGTGGCGCGCCGCGCGCACCGCGTGCTGGTGCGTGCCCAGCAGCTTGCCCAGGCGCCGGTCGGAAAAGCCCAGGCGCTTGAGCGCGCGCAGTTCCGTGGCCGAGAGCGCTTCGAGGCTGCGCCCGGCCATCGCCTGCTCGGCCTGCACGATCTGCTCGATCTGGGCGAGGAACCACGGGTCGATCGCCGTCTCCTCGTGTATCTCGCCGAGGGTCATCCCGAGGCGGAAGGCATCGCCCACGTAGAGGATGCGCTCGGGGCCGGCCTCTCCGATCTCCTCGACGACCTCCTCTCGGTCGGTGCTGCGCTCGGTCAGGCCGTCGATGCCGGTCTCCAGGCCGCGCAGCGCCTTCTGGAAGCTCTCGGGGAAGGTGCGGCCCATGGCCATCACCTCGCCCACCGACTTCATCTGCGTGGTGAGGTGCGGGTCGGCGGCGGGGAACTTCTCGAAGGCAAAGCGCGGGATCTTCGTGACGACGTAGTCGATGCTGGGCTCGAAGCTCGCCGGGGTGGCGCCACCCGTGATGTCGTTGCGCAGCTCGTCGAGCGTGTAGCCCACGGCGAGCTTGGCCGCCACCTTGGCGATCGGAAAGCCCGTGGCCTTGGAGGCCAGCGCCGAGGAGCGCGAGACGCGCGGGTTCATCTCGATGACGATCATGCGGCCGTTGGCCGGGTTGATCGCGAACTGGACGTTGGAGCCGCCCGTGTCCACCCCGATCTCGCGCAGGATCGCGACCGAGGCGTTGCGCATCAGCTGGTATTCCTTGTCGGTGAGCGTCTGCGCCGGCGCCACCGTGATCGAGTCGCCCGTGTGGATACCCATCGGATCGAGGTTCTCGATGGAGCACACGATGATGCAGTTGTCCGCGCGGTCGCGGACGACTTCCATCTCGAACTCCTTCCAGCCGATCAGCGACTCCTCGATGAGGAGCTCGTTCGTGGGCGAGAGGTCGATGCCGCGCTTGCAGATCTCCTCGAACTCCTCGGGGTTGTAGGCGATGCCCCCACCCGTGCCGCCGAGCGTGAAGCTCGGGCGGATCACCATCGGAAAGCCCGTGCCGCCGATCTCTGTCTGGATGCGCCGCTGCACGGCCCAGGCCTCCTCCAGCGTGTGGGCGATGCCGCTCTTGGCCGAATCCAGGCCGATGCCCGTCATCGCCTCCTTGAACTTGAGGCGGTCCTCGGCCTTCTCGATGGCGCGCTCGTTGGCGCCGATCATCTCCACGCCGTACTTCGCAAGCACCCCGTGGCGGTGCAGATCGAGCGCGCAGTTCAGCGCCGTCTGCCCGCCCATGGTGGGCAGCACCGCGTCGGGGCGCTCCTTGGCGATGATCTTTTCCACCATCTGCCAGGTGATGGGCTCGATGTAGGTGGCGTCGGCCGTGCCGGGGTCGGTCATGATCGTCGCGGGGTTGCTGTTGACGAGGATGACGCGGTAGCCCTCCTCGCGCAGCGCCTTGCAGGCCTGGGCGCCTGAGTAGTCGAACTCGCAGGCCTGGCCGATGACGATCGGGCCGGCGCCGATGATGAGGATGCTCTTGAGGTCTTGGCGCTTCGGCATGTCAGGCTTTCCGGGCTTGCATCGACGCCACGAAACGTTCGAACAG
>JBJTVI010000265.1:0-8159 GCA_046081145.1 Rubrivivax sp. | reverse complement strand
CCCATGATGTGCATCGCGAAGATCGCGGCGTCCATCGAGGGGCCCATCTGCAGCGTCAGCGGCGCGTAGAGCGTCCAGCCCGCCGCGGGCGCGCCACCGGGCATGAAGAACGAACCTCCCAGCATCAGCGCGGCCGGGATCAGCAGCCAGAAGCTCAGGTTGTTCATGCGCGCGAAGGCCATGTCGGCCGCGCCGATCTGCATCGGGATCATCCAGTTCGCGAACCCGACGAAGGCCGGCATGATGGCGCCGAACACCATGATCAGGCCGTGCATCGTGGTGAGCTGGTTGAACAGCTGCGGGTTCACGAACTGCAGCCCGGGCTGGAAGAGCTCGGCACGGATGCCCAGGGCCAGCACGCCGCCGAACATCAGCATCGCAAACGAGAACAGCAGGTACAGCGTCCCGATGTCCTTGTGGTTGGTGGCAAAGACCCAGCGCCGCCAGCCGTGCGGGTGGCCGTGCGCGTGGTCGTCGTGGCCGTGGGCGTGGCCGGAGTGGTCGAGAACGGCGCTCATGGGAGGTACCTCGAGGTGGATGCGTGAAACGGATTACTTGCGGGCGGCAACGACATCGGCCGGCTGCACGAGCTGGCCCGTCTTGTTGCCCCAGTTGTTCTTGGTGTAGGTGATGACGGCGGCGATCTCGGTGTCCGAGAGCTGCTTCCAGGCCGGCATGGCGCCGTTGCCCGCACCGTTGAGCAGGATCGCGATCTGCTTGCTCTTGTCGGCGTCGAGCACGATGGCCGAGCCGTCGAGCCCCTTGATCGGGCCCACGGCCTTGCCCGCGGCCTGGTGGCAGGCCACGCAGTTGGCGGCGTAGACCTTCTCGCCGCGGGCCACCAGGTCGGCCAGCACCCAGACCTTGTTCGGGTCGTCCGCGGCGGCGGCCATCTCCTTCTTCTTGCCCTCGACCCACTTGCTGTAGTCGGCCTTGCTCAGCACCTTCACGTGGATGGGCATGTAGGCGTGCTCCTTGCCGCACAGCTCGGCGCACTGGCCGTAGAAGTCACCCGTCTTCTCGGCCTTGAACCAGGTGTCGCGCACGAAGCCGGGAATGGCATCCTGCTTCACGCCCAGCGAGGGCACCATCCAGGCGTGGATGACGTCGTTGGCGGTGGTGATGATGCGCACCTTCATGCCCACGGGCACCACCAGCGGGTTGTCGACCTTGAGCAGGTAGTTGTCGGTGGGCGGGGGCTTGCCCGAGTTGGACATCTCGCGGTGCGCGACATCGAGCGTGGAGAGGAAGCCGATGCCCTCGCCCTCGCCCTTGAGGTAGTCGTAGCCCCACTTCCACTGGTGGCCGGTGGCCTTGATGGTGAGGTCGGCGTTGGAGGTGTCCTTCATGGCCACCACCGTACGCGTGGCCATCGCGCCCATGCCGATGACGATCAGGAAGGGCACCACCGTCCAGGCGATCTCGACTGCCGTGCTCTCGTGGAAGTTGGCGGCCTTGTGGCCCAGCGACTTGCGGTGCTTGAGGATGGAATAGAACATCACCCCGAACACGCCCAGGAAGATCACCACGCAGATGACCATCATCACGACGTGCAGGAAGTGCTGAGACTCGGCGATCTTGCTGGCCGCCGGGTGCAGGTCGAGCTGGTTCACGGCAGGGCCGCCGGGCAGGTCCTTGACCTGGGCGGCCATCACGGCGGTCGAGGCCAGGAGAGAGCTCAGAGCCGATCCGGCTCGCGCGCACAACTGCAGGGGCTTGCGCCAGGGGCGGGGGTTGGTCTTCATCGTCGTGCTTGTCAACTTGTGGAGTCTGGGGTGTCGGGGGCGTGGGGCCGCGCGTCGCGCAGGGCCTGCCGGATTTCGCGCGCCAGCGCGGCGCGGCCTTCGGGGCGGACGAAACGGCCCACGCACACGCGTTGCCCTTCGCCACGGATCTCGACCAGGGAGCCCTCGCCCGCGCTGGGCTCCACGCTCACCCAGGGGGTGCGAAAGCGCGTGAGCGCAGTGCGGGGCCCGCAGGCCTGCTCGACGGCCAGCCACTGGCCCGACAGGACGAGGGTGTCGCCGTCGCGGGCGTGACGCGCGTACACGAGGAGCGCCGCACCCACGGCCAGCAGCTCGATGCCGGCGAAGGCCACCACCACCACCGCGCCGTGCCAGGCAAAGCCGGCGGCGATCAGGCCCGAGAGCGCGCACAGCGAGAGGTAGAAGCCGCCGAGCTGGCGCGGGGTGACCGAGCAGTTGCGGCGCAGCACCCACTGCACGCCCGGCCCGTCGGGACCGCTGGCGCGTTGCCCCATGCGCAGCCCACCACCGACGGCGGCGGGCCAGGGGGCAGGAGCAAAGGTGGCGGACATCTTGTTCGGTCGCTCGTTGGGCTGCTGCAACTCAGGCTCGCGCGCCCGTCTCCATCCAGGCAGGCGGCCTCCTGCAGGCCAGCGCCGATTCTAGCGGACGACGAGGGCTCAGCCGCCGCCGCGGCGGGTGCTTCGCGCCATGCGCTGGAGCTGCTCGACCGGGACGGTGGTGCGAGCGGCCACCTTGGGCGCGGGCTCGGCCTGGAAGGCGTGGCCGTAGACGAGTTCGAAGGTGAGCGTCACGCGGCCATCGGGGCGCATGCTGGCGAGCCCGTGCAGGCCCTGACGCAGGCGCTCGAGCCAGCGCGGGGTGCGCAGCCCCGAGTGGCGCATCGGGTCGACGTTGCCGCCGAGCCCGCGCAGCTCCTCGAGCGCGGCGCGCGCATCGGGCCAGGTGAGGGTGAGGAGCTCCTGGTCCATCACGGGGTCGGCCAGGCCGGCGGCCACCATCATGTCGCCCAGGTCGTGCATGTCCACCAGCGGCGCGAAAGCCGGGCCCCAGCCGGCCTGACGGTACAGCGCGCGCAGCTCGGGCAGCGAGCCCGGGCCCAGGGTGCTGAACATCAGGAAGCCGTCGACGGCCAGCGCCCGGCTCCAGGCCTGCAGCTGGGCGGCCGGGTCGGGCACGCCGTGCAGCCCCATGTTGCACCACAGCAACTGCGCGCCCTGCGGCGCCACCTCGGCTGGCAAGCGCGCGGCGGGCTCGCGCGCGCCCAGCCAGCCGCGCCACCCCGGCCGGGGGCGGCCCGACCGTGCCTGCACCTCCTCCCACTCGACGGTGGCAAAACTCGCCCGCGGATAGGTGGCACGCAACAATGCGCTGCCGCCCCCCAGGCGTGGCCCCCACTCGAGTACGGTGGCCGGCGTGCGCAGGATCAGCGCCAGCCGCTCGGCCATGCGACGCGCGGCCTCCTCGTGCAGCCAGGGCGCGACGGGCGCGCGGGCCAGGCGCTGCCGCACGCGCGCCAGGGCCCGGGCATCGATCGGGCGGGCGGTGCCGGCCAGGCGGGCCAGGGCGTCGGGGGAGGCAGGGGGCGGGGTCGGGTCGGCCACGATGGGGCGCAAGGGGCTCGGGCCAGTATATTGACCCCATGCGCCCGGTCGCGCCCGCCCTGCCCAGCCCCTGCGAGGTCTGCCGCCGATGGGCCCGAGCCGGCCTGTGCGGCCCCTGCCTGAAGCGGTTCGCACCCGCGCTGTGGCGCTGCGCGCGTTGCGCCATCGCGCTGGCGCCCCAGGCGGGGCCGATCTGCCGGGCCTGCGAGGCTTCGCCGCCACCCTGGCGCCGCGCGGTGAGCGCCGTCGACTACGACTTTCCCTGGGACACGCTCGTGGGTGCCTTCAAGTACCGCAACCGGCCCGAGCTGGCCGCGCCGCTGGCGCGGCTGATGGCGCAGGCGGTGCAGGCCGCACCCCTGCCGCCGCAGGCCGACATCGTCCTGCCGGTGCCCCTGGCGCCGGCCCGCCTAGCCGCGCGCGGCTACAACCAGGCCTGGGAGCTGGCGCGCCGGGCGGCACGGCTGCTGGGCCGCCCGGCAGACGCCGCCCTGCTGCAGCGCCCGCTCGACACCGACCCCCTGCCCGGCCAGGGCCGCGAGGCGCGCACGCGCAGCCTGGCAGGGGCCTTCATGGTCGACCCCGCGCGCCGGGCCAGGCTGGCCGGGCGCCACGTGGCCCTGGTCGATGACGTGCTCACCACCGGCGCAACCGCGCGCGAGGCCTGCGCCGTGCTGCTGGCGGGCGGCGCGGCCAGCGTCGAGCTGTGGACGCTGGCCAGAACCCCCGAACCATGTTCCACATCGTCCTTGTCCACCCCGAAATCCCCCCCAACACCGGCAACGTGATCCGGCTGGCGGCCAACACGGGCTGCACGCTGCACCTGGTGGAGCCGCTGGGTTTCACGCTGGAGGATCGGCTGCTGCGCCGCGCCGGGCTCGATTACCACGAGTACGCGAGCGTGCACCGCCACGCAAGCTGGGAGGCGCTGCAGCAGGCGCTGCGACCGCCGGCCGAGCGCTGCTTTGCCTTCACCACCCACGGCACGCGCGCTTTCGCGCAGGTGCCCTGGCAGCCCGGGGATCTGCTCGTGTTCGGCAGCGAGACGGCCGGGCTGCCGGTGGCGCTGCGCGAGTCCTTCGCGCCGGCGCAGCGCGTGCGCCTGCCGATGCGGGCGGGCCAGCGCAGCCTGAACCTGAGCAACTCGGTGGCGGTGGCGGTCTTCGAGGCCTGGCGCCAGAACGGCTACGCCGGCGGGGCCTGATCGGCGGGCGCGGGCGACTCGGCCCGGGCCTCGCGCGCCATGAGTTGCGCCACCGCTTCGGCCGGGCTCAGCCGGCCCTCCAGGAGCGCCACCACGGCCTGGGTGATGGGCATCTCCACGCCCAGGGCGTGCGCGCGCGCCCAGACCGTGCGCGCGCTGTAGACGCCTTCGGCCACGTGCCCGAGCGCCTGCAGGGCCTGCGCCAGCGTGTGCCCCTGCGCGAGCAGCCAGCCCACGCGGCGGTTGCGCGAGAGCGACCCGGTGGCGGTGAGGACGAGATCGCCCAGGCCCGACAGGCCCATGAAGGTCGCGGGCCGGGCCCCCAGCGCCACGCCAAGGCGCGTCATCTCCGCCAGGCCGCGCGTGATGAGCGCGGCGCGGGCATTCAGGCCAGGCACGCCCTGGAGCGCGCCGCTGCGCTCGCCGCGCTCGGCCAGACCATCGAGCACGCCGGCGGCGATCGCCAGGACGTTCTTGACCGCGCCGCCCACCTCCACGCCGGTGGGGTCCGGGCTCGTGTACACCCGCAGGGCCTCGCCGTGAAAGGCCTGCACAGCCAGCGCAAGCAGCGCCTCGTCGGCACTGGCCGCCACGAGCGCCGTGGGCTGGGCCCGCGCCACCTCCAGGGCAAAGCTCGGCCCGGAGAGCACGCCGCAGGCCAGGCCCGGGCAGGCCTGCGCCGCGATCTCGTGGCCCAGCAGCCCGGTGCCTTCCTCGAAGCCCTTGCACAGCCACAGCACCACGGTGCGCGGGGGCAGCGCCAGCAACCGCTCGCGCAGGGCGCCCATGGGCGTGGCCACGACGAAAAGGCCCGGCTCACCCAGTTCCTGCGTGGGCAACCGGGCGAGGGATGGGACGTGCGCGTGCGCCGCGGCGAGGTCGGAGGTGACGCGCAGCGAAGCCGGCAGCGCCACGCCGGGCAGGTAGCGCGCGTTGGTGCCCGACTCGCGCAGCGCCTGGGCCTGCGCGGGGTCACGCGCCCACAGCAGCACCTGGTGGCGGGCGGCCGCGCAGGCCGCCAGCGCCGTTCCCCAGGCGCCTGCGCCGAGCACGGCGATCTTCATGGGGCCGCGGGCCGCCGCGCGAGCGCGCGGTGCGTCAGTTCGCGCTGGTGATGATGCGCGAGCCGCCGTCGCCCTGGGCCGACTGCTGCTGCGCCTCGAACATGGCCTGGAAGTTCACTTCCGTCAGCAGGATCGGCGGGAAGCCGGCACGGGTGCAGACATCCGAGACGATCGCGCGCAGGTAGGGGTAGACCATCTGCGGGCACACGATGCCGATCACGCCTTGCAGCTGGTCGTCCGGGAGGTTGCGGATCTCGAAGATGCCGGCCTGCTTGGCCTCCACCAGGAAGAGCGTGCGCTCGCCAACCTTGGTGGTGACGGTGGCGCTGACACAGATCTCGAAGAGCCCCTCGGCCACCGGCTCGGCCGACATGCCGAGGTTGATGTCCACCTGCGGCTGGGCCTGCTCCAGCAGGATCTGGGGCGAGTTGGGCTGCTCCAGGGAGAGGTCCTTGAGGTAGATGCGCTGGATCTGGAAGACGGGGCTGTTGTCGGCGTCGGACATGGCGGGACAGGGTCGGGCCCTGCGTAGAGGGAAGGGAGGGGCCGGGGCAGCAGGCCGCGGCGGCGGATTATGCGCCCGCCCGGGCGCCCCGCCGGGGCCCCACGGTCAGGCGCCCAGCAAGGGCAGCAGGCCGCCGCGCTGGTCGAGGGCGACGAGGTCGTCGCAGCCGCCCACGTGGGTCTGGCCGATGTAGATCTGCGGCACGGTGCGCCGGCCCGTGCGTGCCATCATCTGCTCGCGCTGGACGGGGTCCAGATCGATGCGGATCTCCTCGATGGCCTGCACGCCGCGCTGGCGCAACAGCGCCTTGGCGCGCACGCAGTAGGGGCAGACCTGGGTGGTGTACATCGTCACGGGCTGCATCGGTGCGGCTCCTGCGGGGGCGTGGCGGGTGATCAGGACTTCTCGGTGGGCAGCCCGGCCTCGCGCCAGGCCGCCAGGCCGCCGGCCAGGCCCACGGCCCCGACATAGCCGTGCCGGCGCAATGCCGACACCGCGCGGCCGGCCCGCGCACCCGTGGCGCACACCACCACCAGCGGCAGCGCCTTGTTGGTCGGCAGATCCTTGGCGGCCTCGATCTGCGCGAGCGCAACGTTGCGCGCGCCCACGATGTGGCCACCGGCGTACTCGGCGGCCTCGCGGATGTCGAGCACCACCGCCTTCTCGCGGTTCATCAGCCGAACCGCCTCCGCGGGGCCGACCGAGCCGGCGCTCCCACCGCCGCGCACCATGGGCCAGACGAGCATGGCCCCGGAGACGAAGGCCACCAGCAGCAGGACCCAGTTGTCGATGAGAAAGTTCAGCACGGGTGCGGTTTCGCAGGCAGGAAGACCGTGAATTATAGAATTTCGGGTTTGGCCGCACGCCGCACCTGCCCTTCCACGCCATGCACACGCTCGTCCTGATCCGCCACGGCGAATCGCAGTGGAACCTGGAAAACCGATTCACCGGCTGGACGGACGTGCCGCTCACCGACACGGGAGTGGCGCAGGCGCGCCAGGCGGGCGTGCTGCTGCGCGAAGCGGGATTCGAGTTCGACCTGGCCTGCACCTCGGTGCTCAAGCGCGCCATCTGGACGCTGTGGCACTGCCTGGACACGCTGGAGCGCACCTGGCTGCCGGTGCAGCACGACTGGCGGCTCAACGAGCGCCACTACGGCGCGCTGCAGGGCCTGAACAAGGCCGAGATGGCGCGCCAGTACGGTGACGAGCAGGTGCTGCTGTGGCGGCGCAGCTACGACACCCCGCCCCCGGCGCTCGAGCCGGGCGACCCCCGCAGCGAGCGCGCCGACCCGCGCTACGCGGGGCTGCAGCCGCAGCAGGTGCCGCTCACCGAGTGCCTGAAGGACACGGTGGCGCGGGTGCTGCCGTGCTGGGAGGATCGGCTCGCGCCGGCCATCCGCAGTGGCCAGCGCCTGCTCGTCTCCGCGCATGGCAACAGCCTGCGCGCGCTCGTCAAGTACCTCGACGGGATGTCCGACGCCGACATCGTGGGTCTGAACATTCCCAACGGCGTGCCGCTCGTCTACGAGCTCGACGCGCAGCTGCGCCCGCTCTCGCGCCGCTACCTGGGCGAGTGACGGTCGCTCCGGAGGTCAGCGCCCCGGCGCCGCCCCGCGCTCAGGTGGGCCCGGCGATGCCGGAGAAGTAGTCGCGCGGATCGTCCTGCGCGCCGCCGATGCGGTAGCCGCTGTCGGCCTCGGCCAGGCGCCGCGCGAACTCCAGATCGGCCTCGAAACGGGCGTGCAGCCGGTACAGCGGCTGGCCGGCCTGCACGGGCTGGCCCAGCGGGGCGAAGAGGTCCACCCCGGCACCGCCCACCTGCGGGGCGCCCGACAGGCGGGCGATGCGCGCCAGGCGCAGGTTGTCGATGCCGGTGACGAAGCCGTCCGCGCCGGCCAGCACCTCGTGCACGAGGGGCCCGGGTGCCGGCGGCTCGCTGCGCCGGCCCTGGGCATCGATGATGGCGTTCATCTGCGCCAGGGCGCGGCCACTTTCCAGGATGTCGCGCGCGATG
>JBJTVI010000264.1:0-9190 GCA_046081145.1 Rubrivivax sp. | reverse complement strand
GGGAGATGGCCTCGCGCAGCGGTGCGGAAAAAGCATAGACCAGGCTGCCTTCGATGCCGGTGTCGGTGAGCACGAACTCGCCCGGCTGGCTCTGCAGGGTGCCGTCTTCGTGGCGAAAGCTCGCGACCACGGGCTTGACTGGTTGGCCGGCATGCCGCTCCCGCAGGTAGGAGCTCCAGCCGCCTGTCACGTCGAAGCCGCAGTTGGAGGGCCGCAGCGGGTGCACCGTGACGCCACGCGCTTGGAGCAGCGGCACCCAGGCGCCGTCCGAGCCCAGGCGGGCCCAGCTGGCGCCGCCCAGGGCCAGCACGGTGGCATCGGCGCGGTGTTCGGTCTCCCCGCGGGGGGTGGCAAAGCGCAGGGCCCCAACGTCATCGGCCCAGCCCAGCCAGCGGTGGCGGGCGTGCAGCACCACGCCAGCTGCGCGCAGCCGGTGCAGCCAGGCGCGCAGCAGCGGTGCGGCCTTCATGTCGGTGGGAAAGACGCGCCCGGAGGTGCCGACGAAGGTGGCGACGCCCAGGCCCTGCGCCCAGTCGCGCAGCGCCTGCGGGTCGAAGGCGCGGACGATCGGCTCGAGGGGCTCGCGTGCGGACCCATAACGAGACAGGAAGGGCTCGAGTGCCTCGCCATGCGTGAGGTTGAGCCCGCCGCGGCCGGCGAGCAGGAACTTGCGGCCCACGGAGGGCATGGCGTCGAAGAGTTCGACGTTGGCGCCGCCGCCGACGAGCACTTCGGCCGCGGCTAGGCCGGCGGGGCCGCCGCCGATGACGGCGACACGGGGAGGGGGTTGATTCGACATGGGCGGGGCGGTTGTACCCGATGCGGCCCGTGGGTCGCCGCCGGTCCCCCGCCGCCCTGGTTCAGGTGCTGATCGCGCTCGTGAAGGTCAGCCGGTTGCCGCAGGGGTCCGTTCGGTGTGACATTCCACGACCGATTCGGGTTTAGCATTCAATTGGGCCAGACTGTCAGCGAAACCAGCATGAACGCGATCACGATGGAGCCGGGAAAGCGGGGGGGTCAGCCTTGCGTGCGCGGCCTGCGTATCACCGTCTACGACGTACTGGGCGTGCTCGCGAGCGGAATGACGCATGCCGAGATCCTGGACGACTTCCCGGAGCTCACCGAAGCCGACATTCACGCCGTCCTTCGCTACGCGGCTGACCGGGAGCGCGGCACCTTTGCCATACGTTCGGCGTGAAGCTTCTTCTCGATGAGAATCTGTCGCGCCGGCTCGTTCCCTTTCTGCTGCGCGACTACCCCGGCTCGGAGAGCGTGGTGTCGATCGGCCTGGAGGCGGCGAGCGACCGGCACGTTTGGGAGCATGCACGCGACAACGGCTTCGTGATCGTGACCCGGGACGCTGATTTCGGGGAGATGTCGGCCGTCTTCGGTCAACCGCCGAAGGTCGTTCGCATTCGTACGCCCCACCTCACCAAGGCTGCCACGCTCGACTTGCTCCTCGGCCGGCGCGGGTTGATCGAGGAAGCTCTGCTGGAACGTGATCTGGCGGTTGTAGAGCTCTGGCCCTGAGGGTGGCTCGGGCCACTTGGCCTGTCTCAGGTGCTGATCGCACTTGTGAAGGTCAGCCGGTTGCCGAATGGGTCGGTGACGGTGAAGTCGCGCGTGCCCCAGGGCATCTGATGCACCTCGGGCCGGGCGTGGCGGTAGTCCTTGGCCAGCAGTTCGGCACACAGCGCGTCCACGTCGCTCACCTGGATACGCATCGATGCGCCGGGGCACGCATCGCCGTGATGCTCGGACAGATGAAGCGAGCAGGCACCGCGCCGCACCCCGAAGTACAGCGGGGCGCCGGGGTGGAAGCGGTGCTCGAAGACCACCTCGAAGCCGAGGAAGCCCAGGTAGAACTCGCGCGCGCGGGCCTCGTCGAAGCTGCGCAGGATGGGCGTGGTGTGCTGCAGGGTGGTCATGTGAGCATGTAAGTAGGCAGAGTGGATGCGTATTCTGCAATACAGATATTCTGCTATGCTGAATCGCATGAAGACAACTGTCACTGTCACCAGCCGAGGCGTTGTCACGCTTCCCGCCAAGCTGCGCGCGGCCGTGGGCATCCGCGCCGATGAACAAGTGATCGTCGAGGCGACCGCAGAGGGTCTCCTGTTGCGGCCCGCCGTGACCTTGCCCGTCGAGATCTACACGCCGAGCCGGGAGCGGGAGTTCGACGAGGCAGAGGCTGAACTGGCCCAGGCCATGGCCAGGCGTGAGACGCTACCGGGTACGCCCGCGCCGGGTCGCCCGAGGCGGAGCCGGGCACGGCGCTGAGATGCGCGTCTTTCTAGACGCCAACATCCTCTTTTCCGCCGCCAAGACAGACGGGGCGATTCGCCGCCTGCTGAGGCTCCTGATGAACGCAGGCCATGTGTGCTGCGTCGATGACTACGTGGTGAGTGAAGCCCGGCGCAACCTCTCCCGCAAGGGTCCGCAGGCTGTGGCAGTGCTGGAGGCCCTCCTGCCCCTGCTGGAGCAAGCCTCGGCGAGCCTGCCCACTGCCACACGGGCCGAACTCCACTGGCTGCCGGAAAAGGACCGGCCCGTGCTCGCCGGCGCCATCCGCCTGCGCTGCGACGCCCTGCTGACAGGTGACAGGTCGGACTTCGGGCCTGGCTACGGTCGCTCGTTCTCGGGCGTCACGGTCCTTTCGCCGCGCGCGTTGTTCGAAGAGCTGTTCCCGCCAGCCTGAACCTCGGGGCGGCTCCAGGGCTGGTCGGCGGCGTCGAGCCAGCGCCACTGGCCGGCTGGCAGATCCTCGGGCAGCCGCAGCGCCCCCATTGCGCTGCGGTGCAGCGCCTCCACCCGGTTGCCCGTGGCCGCCACCATGCGCTTGACCTGGTGGTAGCGGCCCTCGGTGAGAGTCAGGCGCAGCGCGTGGGTGCCCGTGATTTCACAGGCGGCGGCGCGCACGGGCGCAGGGTCGTCGTCGAGCACCACCCCTTCGCACAGGCGCTGCGCCACGCCCGGCTCCACCGGGTGGCGCGTGCGCACCTCGTACACCTTGGGCACATGCCACTTGGGCGAGGTGAGGCGGTGGATGAGCGCGCCGTCGTCGGTGAGCAGCAGCAGCCCGGTCGTGTCTTCGTCCAGCCGCCCCACGGACTGCACCCCGCGCAGCCGCAAGGGGGGTGGCAGCAGCGAGAGCACGCTCGGGTGGTGGCGCGGCCGGGTGGAGCACTCGTAGCCTGCGGGCTTGTGCAGCAGGACGAGGGCCTTGGCGTGGAAGGGCCAGGGATGGCCCTCGACCTCGAGCACGAGCCCATCGGTCTCGATGGGCTCGAAGGGGTCTTCGCAGACACCTCCGGCGATGCGCACGAGGCCGTGCAGCACCAGGCCCTCGCAGGTGCGGCGGGTGCCGAAGCCCTGGCTGTGCAGGATGCGGGCCAGAGGCTGGCGCATCGGCGCTTCAGCGGGCGGCCAGCCCGTTCGCCGGGTCCGCCAGGCCCGGCAGGCCAGGCAGCCCCAGCGATGCGCGCACCGCCCGACGGATGGCGCGCGCTACCACCTCGGCGGCCGCCGCACCGAGCCCGCCGATGTCGGCGACCGCCCCGGCGCGGCCGGTGGCCAGCGCAAAGAGAGTGTCCCCATCGTGTGGCGTCACGGGATCGATCGCGCGCGACAGGCCGTGGTGGGCCAGGGTGGCGAGCTTGGCCGCCTGGGCCTTGGTGAGTGCGGCATCGGTGGCCACCACGCCGATGGTGGTGGCGGAACCGGGCACGAGCCGCGCCGGCCCCTGGCCCTGCAACAGTGCGCGCGTGGTGTCCATGAAGCCATGGCCGTTTTCCTGCCGCGCTCCGGCCAGCACCTGGCCCTGCTCGTCGAGCACATCGCCCACCGCATTCACGGCGACGAGCGCCCCCACGGTAAAGCCGCCCACGCGCGCCGATGCCGTGCCGATGCCGCCCTTGGTGGCGCGCGCGATGCCGTAGAGCTTGCCCACCGCTGCGCCGGCGCCGGCGCCCACGCTGCCTTGCGCGGGGGGTGCAGCCGAGGCGGCCTCGCAGGCCGCGTAGCCGCTGGCCGCATCGGGCCGGACGGACGCATCGCCCACCCACAGGTCGAAGAGCACGGCAGCAGGCACGATCGGGACCCGGGCGGGCCCCACCGGCAGGCCGTGGCCGCGTTCGTCGAGCCAGCGCATCACGCCGTCGGCAGCGGCCAGGCCGAAGGCGCTGCCTCCGGTGAGCAGCAGCGCGTGCACCTGCTGCACGGTGTTCTCCGGGCGCAGCAGTTCGGTGTCGCGCGTGCCGGGTGCGCCGCCGCGCACGTCCACGCCGCACACGGCGCCCGACTCACACAGCACTACGGTGCAGCCCGTGGGGCGCGAAGCGAGCGTGTGGTGACCCACCTTCAGGCCCGCGACGTCCGTGATCGAGCCTCCAAGCTCCGCCAAACCCCCTGGACGGCCGGCCGCCACGCCCGCACCTGCCGTCAAGCAAACACCCCGGCCGTGTCCTGCATGCGGCAGCTCACCTCGCCCAGGTGGTGCATCGTGTCGCCCCAGCTGAGCTCGAGCACGGTCAGCCGCTTGAAGTAGTGGCTGCCCGCGTACTCCTCGGTGACACCGATGCCCCCGTGCAGCTGGATGCATTCCTGGCCCACCTGGCGCATGCTGCGCCCGAGCTGCACCTTGGCCTGCGACAGCGCACGCCGGCGCTGCGGCGCGGGCTCGCCGAGCTTCAGGCTCGCGTAGTAGCTCATCGAGCGAGCCAGCTCGAGCTGCATCTTCACCTCGGCCACGCGGTGGCGCAGCGCCTGGAAGCTGGCGATCGGCACGCCGAACTGGCGCCGCGTGTTCATGTAGTCCACCGTGATCGCCAGCAGCCGCTCCATCAGGCCCACGCCTTCGGCGCAGGCCGCGGCAATCCCGATGTCGGCGGCGTGTTCCAGCACGGGCCAGCCGGCGCTGCTGATCAGGGCGGCGGGGGTGTCGGCCAGCGTCAGCTCGGCGGCGCGCGCACCGTCCTGCGTGGGGTAGCCGCCCACCCTCAGAAAGGCTGCGCCGCGCTCCACGAGGAAGAGGGCAATGCCAGACGGGTCGTCGGCCGCGCCCGAGAGCCGTGCCGGCACGATGAAGGCATCCGCCTCGTCGCCTGCGGCCACCACGCTCTTGGCGCCGCTGAGCCGGTATCCGCCACCGGCCGCCTCGGCGCGCGTCACGACGTGGTGCAACCGGTGCCGCGCAGCGCGCTCCTGGTGGGCGAGCACGACGAGCGCCTCGCCCGCGGCCACCCGCGGCAGCCAGGCCTGCTGCAGCTCAGCCGGAGCGGCTCGCACAAGTGCAGGCGCCACGAGCGCGCCCATCGCATAGGGTGCGTTCACGAGGCCGCGGCCCAATTCCTCCATCACCACCATCGCCTCGACCGGGCCGAAGCCCATGCCGCCGTGCTCCTCGGGCACGGCCAGGCCCGTCAGGCCGAGTTCGGCGAGCTCGCGCCAGACCTCGCGCGTGCGCCCGCCGGCGCGGGCCAGCGCCAGGCGGCGCTCGAAGGCAAAGCCCTTTTTCACCCAGCGCGCGACCGCGTCGCGCAGGGATACCTGGTCTTCCGTGAAGTCGAAATCCATGGGTTCAGCTCCCGAACACGGTCTGCGCGACGATGTTGCGCTGGACCTCGTTGGACCCGCCGTAGATCGTCGTCTTGCGGTAGTTGAAGTAGGTGCCCGCCAGCGGCGCGCAGTGCCAGGCGCCACCCGGGAAGAGACCGCCCAGGGCCTGGTCGCCCTGCCAGCCGGCGTCCATCGCCTCGCGCAGGAAGGCAATGGCGTAGGGCCCGGCTGCCAGCATCATGAGCTCGGTGTAGCGCTGCTGGATCTCGCTGCCGCGGATCTTGAGCAGCCCGGCGATGTCCAGGCTCTGCTTGCCGCTCTTCTCCGCCGAGAGCACGCGCAGCACCAGCATCTCGAGCGCCACGACGTCCACCTCGAGCAGCGCCACCTGGTCGCGAAAGCGCGCGTCCTCCCACACACCTTCGGCGCGCGCGATGCGCTTGAGGCGCTCGAGCTCGCGCTTGGCGCGGTTCACATCCGCAATGTTGGTGCGCTCGTGCGCAAGCAGGTACTTGGCATACGTCCAGCCCTTGTTCTCCTCGCCGATGAGTTGGTCGGCCGGCACCTCGACGTTGTCGAACCAGACCTCGTTGACCTCGTGTTCGCCGTCGAGCGTGATGATCGGCCGCACCGTGATGCCCGGGCTCTTCATGTCGATGAGCAGGAAGCTGATGCCCGTCTGCGGCTTGCCCTCGCTGCTCGTGCGCACGAGGCAGAAGATCCACTCGCCGTACTGGCCCAGCGTCGTCCAGGTCTTCTGGCCGTTGACGACGTAGTAGTCGCCGCGGCGCTCGGCGCGGGTCTTGAGGGAGGCGAGATCCGAGCCCGAGCCCGGTTCGCTGTAGCCCTGGCTCCACCACACCTCGCCGCTGGCGATGCCCGGCAGGAAGCGCTGCTGCTGCGTGGGCGTGCCGAAGGCCATGATGACCGGGGCCACCATCACCGGCCCGAAGGGCACCACGCGTGGCGCACCGGCCAGGGCGCACTCCTCCTCGAAGAGGTGGCGCTGCACGGCGGTCCAGCCCGGGCCGCCAAACTGCTTGGGCCAGCCCCAGCCGAGCCAGCCCTGTCGCCCCAGGATCTTCGCCCAGCGCTGCATGTCCTCGCGCGTCAGGCGCATCGCGTGGTGCACCTTGTGGCTGAGCTCGGGCGGGAGGTTGGCGGCCACCCACTCGCGGATGGTGCGGCGGAAGTCGAGCTCTTCCGCGGTGAAGTTCAGGTCCATGGGGTGAACGGGCCGCGCGGGGAGCGCAGTCACTGGAGAAACCGGGGTCCGGCTTTGTAGCACGGGCGTCGGCGGCGCCCGGGTGGCGGGTGAAGGGCGGGCCGGGCGTGTGCCGTCGGTCGCGCCGGCGCACGCGGCGCGGATAATCCATCTGATGACGGTATCTGCGGGGGAATCGACCCGCCTCGCCCCGGGCACCCCGCCCGGGCCCGGGTTCGGTGCGACGGTGGCCGCGTTGTCGGTGGCGCAGATACTGGCCTGGGCGGCCCTGTACTACGGCTTCACTTCCTTCGTGCTGCCGATGACGGCCGAGCTCGGCTGGAGCAAGCCCACGCTGATGGGCGCCTTCACCCTCGGGCTGGCCATGGCCGGGCTGTGCACCTACGCTGCCGGCTCGCTCATCGACCGCGGGCACGGCCGCGTGCTGATGACGGCGGGCTCGCTCCTGTCGGCGCTGGGCTTTGCCCTGTGGGCCGCCGTGCGCGAGCCCTGGCAGCTCTATGCGGCGTGGGTGCTGCTGGGAGCGGCGATGGCGATGGTGCTCTACGAGCCGGCCTTCGCCATCCTCACGCGCCGCTACCCTTTGCGCTACCGCCAGGGCATCACCACGCTCACGCTGGTGGCGGGCTTTGCGAGCACGCTTAGCTTTCCGGCCTTCGCCTGGCTCATCGGGGCCTTCGGGTGGCGAGAGGCGCTGTGGGCAACGGCCGGGCTCTTCCTGTTCGTGATCACGCCCCTCAATGCCTGGGCCTTGCAGGGTCCGGCCACGGGGCAGGCTCCGCCGGATGACGACGCGGTGGCCGATGCCACGCTCCGCGAGGCGCTGCGTACCCGCGCCTTCTGGCTGCTCACGCTCGCCTTCACGCTGGACGCCTTCGTGATGGCGGGCCTGTGGGCGCACATGATTCCGCTCTTTGCCGCGCGCGGGGCCAGCGAGGCACAGGCCGTGGCGGTGCTGGTGTGGATCGGCCCGGCGCAGGTGGCCGGGCGGGTGTTGCTGGTGGCCTTCGGGAAGCGGTGGCCGCTGCGCCACGTGGGCACGGCCGTGCTGGCGGGCCTGGCACTCTCGATGGGCCTGCTGGCCACGGGCACGACACTCACGCAGTGGCTTGTCTTTGCCGTCGTCTACGGCCTGAGCGCGGGCACCTTCACGATCGTGCGTGGCGGCATCGTGCCGCTGTACTTCGGACGCGCGCACATCGGCCGCATCGGCGGGGCGATCTCCAGCGTCGGCCTGGTGGCGCGCGCCGCCGCACCCGTGATGCTGGCTTGGCTGCTGCTGGCCGTGCCGGGCTACCGCGAGGTGCTGGGGGTGCTTGCGCTGCTGGGGGCGGCCTCGGTGGTGGCGTTTCTGCTGGCCGGGCGGCCGCGGGTGGAGCGCTGAGCGCCAGCCGACAAGCCGCGCACGGGCAGGTGGGACGGCCTGGGCCGCCCTGACCGGCGCACTCAGCGCGCCACGAGGCGGGCCTGCCTCAGTCCCGGAAGTTCGTGAAACTCAGCGGCAGCTCAGTCATCGCCGCGCGCAGCTGCCGGATGGCCAGCTGCAGGTCGTCGCGCTTGGTGCCGCTCACGCGCACCACGTCGCCCTGGATCTGGGCCTGCACCTTGAGCTTGCTCTGCTTGACGGCGGCCTGGATGGCCTTGGCGTTCTCGGCGTCGATGCCGGTCTTCACGGTGACCGCCTGCTTGACCTTGTCGCCGCCGATCTTCTCGATGCGGGCGGAGAAATCGAGGAAGCGCACGTCCACCCCGCGCTTGACGAGCTTGGCCACCAGCACCTCGCGCACCTGGCCGATCTGGAAATCGGTGTCGCCGTAGAGCGTGAGCTCGCGCGTCTTGCCTTTGTCGGCGAGCTCCAGCCGGGCGCTCGTGCCCTTGAAGTCGAAGCGGGTGGTGACCTCGCGGGATGCCTGATCGACTGCGTTGCGCAGTTCGACCAGATCGGGTTCGAGGACGGCGTCGAAGCTTGGCATGGTGAAGGCGCCCGGGGGCCGGAAATCCCGGCGAAAATTCTCGCATGGCCGAACCGAGTGCGCTTGCCGTCGAGCCGCGCGTGAACCTGCGCGGGCTCAACACCTTCGGGCTGCCCGCCGTGGCTGGCCACCTGGTGCGCCTGCGCAGCGCGGCCGACGTGCGGCGCGTGGTGGATGACCCGACCTGGGGCCTGGCGCCCAAGTTCATCCTCGGCGGGGGCAGCAACGTGGTGCTCACGCGCGACCCGCCGGGCCTCGTGCTGAAGGTGGAGGTGGCCGGCCGCCGCCTGGTGGAGACGCGCGAGGACGCCTGGATCGTCGAGTTCGGCGCGGGCGAGAACTGGCATGAGGTGGTGAGCTGGACGCTGCAGCAGGGGTGGCCGGGGCTCGAAAATCTGGCGCTGATCCCGGGCAGCGTAGGCGCGGCGCCGGTGCA
>JBJTVI010000263.1:0-2242 GCA_046081145.1 Rubrivivax sp. | reverse complement strand
CCATCGGCCAGCTGCAGGCGCTGCGGGTCGGACGGGTGCGCCAAGGCGGTGTGCACCGCACCCGCGTAGGCCACACGCGCGCGCTTCATGCCCCGCCCTCCTCAGCCGCCACCCGGTTGCCGATGCCGCCCACGCCGTCGATCTCCACCCGCACGGCCTGCCCCGCAAGGGCCCGCGGCGCTCCGTGCGAGGCGCCCAGCAGCAGCACATCGCCCGGCTGCAGAGTCATGAATTCCGTGACGTCGGCCAGCAACCGGGCGGCTGCCCGCACCCGTCCGCGCGTGCTCGTCTCGTGCACCGTGCGGTCATCGACGAGGACGCGGACGGTCAGCGCATCGGGGTCGGCCACCGCGACGGCCGGCACCGCCTGCGCCGCGATCGGGCAGTAGCCGTCGCGGGCCCGCAGGCGTACGGAGGGCCGATAGAAGCTCTCGTGCGGCAGGCACACGTCGTTCACGGCCAGGTAGCCCGCCACGTAGTTCAACGCCTGCTCTGCAGGCACCCGACAGGCCGTGCGCCCGATGATCAGGCCCAGGTTGGCACCGATCTCCACGCTGTCGAAGCCTGCGGGGATGCGCAGCACGTCACCTTCGCCGGCCAACGTGTTGCGCGGCTTGAGGTAGAGCACCGGCGCTTGAGGGGGAGCCTTGTAGGGCGGTGCGTGCGCGGCCTGCCCGAGTTGAGCCAGCGTGGCGGGGTCGTTCAGCAGCACGCCGTAGACCACGCCCGACAGACGGTAAGGGGGAACGTCGAGCGGAAGGTCGGGCGCGGGCATGACCGATGGGAGGACTCGGATGTCGGTGATCATAGGGGCTCAGACCTCCCGCCCCGCACCTGCCTACCGCAGGCAGGCGGGGCCACCGCTCATCGCTCCTGTCAGACCGACGCTTGCACGCCGCCCCGCCATGACCTCGCCCACCGACACCTCTGCGACCCAAGGCCTGTCTTGCGCTGTCGTCGCGCACCTGAAATCGTGGGAGGGTCGAACGGAAGTGCTGAACGACACCGTGACGGCCGCGCCCGTGGAGGCTCTGTCGGCCACTCTCGACCGCGACGATCCGGCACCTGATGCGGGAACCGGCCCGGGCCCGGCCACCGAACTTCCGCCCCTGTGGCACTGGCTGTACTTCCTGCCACGCCATCGGCACCGCGAACTCGGCCCGGACGGGCATGCCCGCCGTGGTGGCTTCCTGCCACCCGTTCCGTTACCGCGCCGCATGTGGGCCGGCGGGCGGCTGAGCTGGGAACCAGGCAACCCGCTGCGGGTCGGCCAGGAGGTGCAGCGGACCTCCCGCATCGTCTCGGTCACCCACAAGTCCGGCCGCAGCGGCGAACTGGTGTTCGTGCTCGTGCGGCATGCGTTGCACAACACGCAGGGCCTGTCCCTGACGGAAGAGCACGACATCGTGTACCGGGCCGCCGCCCAGCCTGGCGAAGCCGCACCCACTGCGACCGTAGCCGACGAGGGAGCGGCGTGGCAACGCGAGATCACGCCCGACGACGTGCTGCTGTTTCGCTACTCGGCGCTGACCTTCAACGGCCACCGCATCCACTACGACCGGCGCTACGTCACCGAGGTCGAGGGCTACCCTGGCCTCGTCGTCCACGGCCCGCTGATCGCCACGCTGCTGGTGGACCTGCTGCGGCGTCAGGCGCCCGGTGCGCGACTGGCCGGCTTCGAGTTTCGCGCGGTCCGCCCGACCTTCGACCTGAACCCCTTTCACCTCAACGGGCAGCCCTCGGACGACGGGCAGTCGGTGCGGCTGTGGGCACAGGACCACGCGGGGTTCCTGACGATGCAAGCCCGGGCGACCCTGGCTTGACTGCGGCCGCGCGCCGCACTTGGGCCGCGGGACGCTGCAGCCCCCAGTTCGCAGGCGCACCTACCACGACGATGAGCAGGCGCAGGGGCGCCGCCCACTGAGGGACGCCAATACGCCCCGGCCATCGTGTTGTCGCGCAAGCCGGCACCCGTGCACCGCCAAGCTCGGGCGGGCCCCGCACGCACCTTGGCATGTCTCTGTCTCCCGGACTCCTTGGAGGTCGCTCATGGGTCTCGGTTTCAATCGTCCTCGCACGGCCTGGCTCATCGGTGCTGCCCTGGCGATCGCCCTGCTCTCGAGCAGCCGCCTGGCGCTCGCGCACGAGGGGCACCGGCACCCCCACGCCGCCCATGGCGAGGGCGCGATGGCCTCGGTGGCACCGGTGCGGACACCCGCGCAGGTCGTGCTGCCAGGGGCAC
>JBJTVI010000262.1:0-4062 GCA_046081145.1 Rubrivivax sp. | reverse complement strand
GTTGTAGAAGGTGGTGACTTCGTGCACCGCCATCACCGGCATGCCCAGATAGTTGGCCACTTCCTGCTCGCTTTCGGGACTGACCCAGCCCTGCTCCTGCTGCACGATGGCCAGGCATGCCATCACGGCCGACTGGCGCTGGTCGGCCGGGTACTTCGCCACCTCGCGCGCGAAGCGCTCCAGGGTGGCCGGGCTCAGCGCCTCGGCCGCGGAGGAGGCTGCGGTGGAGATATCCATCAGCGGTCGACCTCGCCGAAGACGATGTCCATCGTGCCGATGATCGCCACCGCGTCGGCGATCATGTGGCCGCGCGCCATCTCGTCGAGCGCGGAAAGGTGGGCGAAGCCCGGGGCCCGGATCTTGAGCCGGTAGGGCTTGTTGGCGCCGTCGCTCACGAGGTAGATGCCGAACTCGCCCTTGGGGTGCTCCACCGCGGCATAGGCCTCGCCTTCGGGCACGTGGAAGCCCTCGGTGAAGAGCTTGAAGTGATGGATCAGCTCCTCCATGCTCGACTTCATCTGCACGCGCGAGGGCGGGGCCACCTTGTGGTTGTCGGTGATCACCGGGCCCGGATGACGCCTCAGCCAATCCACGCACTGCTGCACGATGCGGTTGGCCTGGCGCATCTCCTCGATGCGCACCAGGTAGCGATCGTAGGTGTCGCCGTTGACGCCCACCGGCACGTCGAAATCCATGCGCGCGTAGACATCGTAGGGCTGGGTCTTGCGCAGGTCCCAGGGGATGCCCGAGCCGCGCAGCATCGCACCGGTGAAGCCCAGGTTGAGCGCGCGCTCGGGCGAGACCACGCCGATGCCCACCGTGCGCTGCTTCCAGATGCGGTTGTCGGTGAGCAGCGTCTCGTAGTCGTCGACGTTCTTCGGGAAGCGGCGGCAGAAGTCCTCGACGAAGTCCAGCAGCGAACCCTGCCGGTTGGCGTTGAGCGCCTGGACCGCACGCTCGTTGCGGATGCGGCTCGTGCGGTATTGCGGCATCGCATCGGGCAGGTCGCGGTAGACACCGCCGGGGCGGAAGTAGGCCGCGTGCATGCGCGCCCCCGACACCGCCTCGTACATGTCGAAGATGTCCTCGCGCTCGCGGAAGCAGTAGATGAAGATGTTCATCGCCCCGCAATCGAGCCCGTGGCAGCCCAGCCACAGGAGGTGGTTCAGGATGCGGGTGAGCTCGCTGAACATCACGCGGATGTACTGCGCGCGCTCGGGCACCTGGATGCCCAGCAGCTTCTCGATGGCCAGACAGTAGGCGTGCTCATTGGCCATCATCGACACGTAGTCGAGACGATCCATGTAGGGCAGCGCCTGGATGAAGGTCTTGCTTTCGGCCAGCTTCTCGGTGCCGCGGTGCAGCAGCCCGATGTGCGGGTCGGCGCGCTGGATGACCTCGCCGTCGAGTTCGAGCACCAGGCGCAGCACCCCGTGCGCCGCGGGGTGCTGCGGGCCGAAATTCAGCGTGTAGTTCTTGATCTCGGCCATGTCAGTGCAGGCCCCCGTAGTTGTCCTCGCGCACCACGCGGGGCGTGATCTCGCGCGGCTCGATCGTCACGGGCTGGTAGATCACGCGCTTGCGCTCGGGGTCGTAGCGCATCTCGACGTGGCCGGAGACGGGGAAATCCTTGCGCATCGGGTGACCGATGAAACCGTAGTCGGTGAGCAGGCGGCGCAGGTCCTCGTGGCCCTCGAAGACGATGCCGTAGAGGTCGAAGGCCTCGCGCTCGAACCAGTTCGCGCCGTTCCACACCGGCGTGACGGAGGCCACTGCGGGCAGGTCATCATCGGGGGCGAAGACCTTCAGCCGCAGCCTCCAGTTGTGCGTCACGCTCAGGAGGTGCGAAACGACGCAGAAGCGCGGGCCCTCCCAGGGGGCATTGCGCCAGTCGTGGTAATCGAGCCCGCAAAGATCGACGAGCTGCTCGAAGCGCAGGACAGGGTCGTCGCGCAGGCGCAGCGCCACCGCCTCGTAGTCGGCCGCCGCCACCGTGAGGGTGAGCTCGCCGCGCTCGCGCCTGAGCGTACGCACGGCCGGCCCGAACGCCGTCTCGAGCGCGGCCTGCAGGGTGTCGAGCTTGTCGGTCATCGTGTGTCGGGTCAGTCGGTGCGGCCGCTCAGCGGGCGATCGTGTTCTCGCGCCGGATCTTGGCCTGCAGCTGCAAGATCCCGTAGAGCAGTGCCTCGGCCGTGGGCGGGCAGCCCGGCACGTAGACATCCACCGGAACGATGCGGTCACAGCCGCGCACCACCGAGTAGCTGTAGTGGTAGTAGCCCCCGCCGTTGGCACACGATCCCATCGAGAGCACCCAGCGCGGCTCGGCCATCTGGTCATAGACCTTGCGCAGGGCCGGCGCCATCTTGTTGCACAGCGTGCCGGCGACGATCATGAGGTCGCTCTGGCGCGGGCTCGGGCGAAAGAGCATCCCGAAGCGATCGATGTCGTAGCGGGCGGCGCCCGCATGCATCATCTCCACGGCGCAGCACGCCAGGCCGAAGGTCATCGGCCACAGCGATCCGGTCTTGGACCAGTTGACGAGCTTGTCCACCGAGGTGGTGACGAAGCCTTCCTTCAGGACGCCCTCAATGCCCATCGGCGAGCCTCTCGTTCATTCCCAATCGAGCGCACCCTTCTTCCACTCGTAGACGAAGCCGACCACGAGGATGCCCAGGAAGACCATCATGGCCCAGAAGCCGGTGGCGCCGATGTCGTGCAACGCCACCGCCCACGGGAACAGGAAGGCGATCTCGAGATCGAAGAGGATGAAGAGGATGGCCACGAGGTAATAGCGCACGTCGAACTGCATGCGCGCGTCCTCGAAAGCCTCGAAGCCGCACTCGTAGGGGCTGTTCTTGGCGGTGTCGGGCCGGTTGGGCCCGAACACGAAGCCGATGACTTGAGGAACGACGCCGACGCCCACCCCGACCAGGATGAACAGGATGACCGGCAGATATTCCTGGAGGTTCATGGGACCTCGGTATGTTTCTTGTCAGGCCTCTCACACCCGCGAAAAGGGCGCGCCTCGCGGCAGCGAGGCAGCTGCCCGGTGGCGCGCCCTGCTCACTTGCGCTGGAAGCGCCGGGCGCCGCGTGGACCGCCCTCCCTGGGCGGCCACGCCGAAAAAATGCTTGCTTGGTGCCGACGGCGAGACTCGAACTCGCACAGCTTTCGCCACTACCCCCTCAAGATAGCGTGTCTACCAATTTCACCACGTCGGCCTTGCTGGAACCTGTCGAGATGCGCCTGCTTCAGGCTGCGTCTCGAGCGTCTCGGATTTTAGCGTGATTCACCACCCGTTCCCGCTCGATGAGGCGGGCGGCGTGGGGAATTGCCTCACTGCTTGGGGATCGACCCGGGCGCCGAGGCCGTGGGCGCGGGTGAGCCGGGTGCAACCGTGGGCGCGGCCCCCGGAATGACCCCTGCGGCAGGCGGCGTGCCGCCTGCCGGTGCGCTGGCTGCCGAGGCCGGCCGGTCGAGCACGCTCGAGCCGCCCCGCTTGGCGCCGGTTGTCCCGGCGAAGGCCAGCGCGAGCGTGCACACGAAGAAGATGGTGGCGCAGACCGCCGTGGAGCGCGACAGGAAGTTCGCGCTGCCGGTGGCACCGAACAGGCTGCCCGAGGAGCCGCTGCCGAAGGAAGCTCCCATGTCGGCGCCCTTGCCGTGCTGGACCAGAACGAGGCCGATCATGGCCAGCGCCGAGAGCAGCTGCACGACGAGGATGAGGGTCAACCAGACTTGCATGATCGAAGGGCTCCAGGGATCGCGTAGAGAGGTATCAGCCGGCGGCGCGGCAGATGGCCAGGAAGTCGACGGCCTTCAGAGAGGCGCCGCCGATGAGTCCGCCATCGATGTCGGGCTGCGCCAGCAGCGCAGCGGCGTTGTCGGGCTTGAGGCTGCCGCCGTAAAGCAGCACCATCGCGTCGGCACGCGACGTGGCGGCGCGCAGTTGCGCACGCAGCAGCGCGTGCACGGCCTGCGCCTGCTCGGGGGAGGCGGTGAGACCGGTGCCGATCGCCCACACCGGCTCGTAGGCCACCACGATCTCTCCGGCGCAGTGCC
>JBJTVI010000261.1:0-3215 GCA_046081145.1 Rubrivivax sp. | reverse complement strand
CGCGCCAGCACGTTGTTGAAGGGCGCGTGCAGGTGGTTCAGCCGCACATAGCCCACGTTGCCGAGCTTGTTGAAGACATCGACCTTGATGTTGGGCTGGTTCAGCGTGGGCAGCAACTCGATGGGCGGGGTCTCGAACAGGTCGATCTCGCCGGCCAGAAGCGCATTGGCCGCCGTCTGCGCGTCGGGCATGATGTCCCAGATGACGCGGTCCAGGTTCACGCGTTTGCCGCCGGCGATGCCCGAGGCAGGCTCGCTGCGCGGCACGTAGTCGGGGTTGCGCTCGTAGACCACGCGACTGCCGGGCCGGTAGTCGGCCTCGATGAACCTGAAGGGCCCGGAGCCGATGTGCTGCTTGATCTGGGTGTTGGGATCCGTGGCGGCGATCTCGGCCTTCATCATGAAGCACACGGGCGTGGCCGTCTTGGCCAGCAGGTCCAGCAGCAGGCCGTAAGGCTCCTTTAGCACGATGCGGAAGGTGCGGTCGTTGACCACCGGCATGTCGGCCACGCGCGCGAACAGGTGCTGCCCGCCGCCGTCCCTGGCTTGCCAGCGCCGGATCGAGGCCACGCAGTCACGCGCGGTGACGGGCGTGCCGTCGTGCCACTTCAGCCCCGGGCGCAGCTCGAAGGTGTAGGTCTTCCTGTCGGCCGAGACCTCGTGGCGGCCGACCATCTGCGGCTGCGGGTTGAAGTTCGCGTCGATCCCGAACAGCGTGTCGTAGATCATCGCGCCGTGGTAGGCCGACATGTTTGCGGTGGTCCAGATCGGGTCGAGCACCCGCAGGTCGCCGTGCGGGACGGCGTGCACCGTGCGCTGTCGCGACTGCGCGCGCGTGGGCCGGCCCATGCCGGCGCCCAGCAGGGCCGCGGCGGCCATGCCGCCCTGGATGAGGGTGCGTCTGGATTGGCTCATCGTTGTCTCCGGCTCGTGCGGCGCGGGCCTCGGGGCATCATGCTGCGGGCTCGCGCTCGTATGTGGGTCGATTGGAGGGTGCAGCCGCAGCGGCTGTCAACGGTGCAAGCCCCCAATGCGCCTGCAGGCTTCAGCCGGCCACCTGCATGATGACCTCGATCTCCACCGACATCATGTTGGGCAGCGAGCCCATGCCCACGGCCGAGCGCGCGTGGCGCCCGGCCTCGCCGAGCACATTCACGAAGAGGTCCGAGCAGCCGTTGATGACCTTGGGCTGGTCGGCGTAGTCCGGCACCGCATTGACCATGCCCAGCACCTTGACGACCCGCCGCACGCGCGCCAGGTCACCCAGCGCCAGGTGCGCCACGGCCAGCAGGTTCAGCCCCGTGAGCTGCGCGTCCCGATAGGCCTGCTCGGTGCTGACGGTCGAGCCCACCTTGCCGGTGGAGTAGCTGCCGTCTGCGCGCCGCGGGCCTTGTCCGGAGAGGTACAGGAAGCCGTCGGCCAGCACGAAGGGCACGTTGTTGGCCACCGGCACGGCCGGCGTGGGCAACTCCAGGCCCAGGGCCTTGAGTCGTTCGTAGGGGGTGCTCATCGCGGGGCTCCTTGGAGGCGTGGGGGGCTCTTGAGAGAGGTGGAAGGGGGCAGGGGGCAGAGGGCAGGGGGAAGAGGGCAGGGCGAGAATCGGGCCGCGTCAGTCCAGGGCCAGCAGCAGCGGCTGTGCGGCCTCGTCGAGCGGCCACAGTGGCCGCTGGGCACGGGTGTAGGGCACTTGGCGATGGTCGCGCGGGATGGGGCCACCCGAGTCGCAGTACAGCACCTTGCTCGCGATGGGCGCGAAGGCGGCGTGGAAGTGGTTGGTGGACTTCACCACCACCATGCGCTTGTCCGCCAGGTTCACGCCCTGGGCGCTTAAGAGGTCGGTGCCGAAGGCCTGCGTGCGCTGGCTGATGAGCACCACCTCGATGCCCCCGAGCTCGATGACGGCGCAGTCGCCCAGCGGCACGCGCGCGCCGACGAAGGTCTGGTGCGCCTGGCGCCGCAGCGCCTTCACGCGCACCTGCGCATCGATGGGCTGGCCGGAGGCAGGCGCAGTCTTACCGCCAAAGCGCAGCCGCAGCCGCCCGCCCTCGCCAGCCATGAAGCACAGCTGCACGGCGATCGGGTCCCACAGCGGAGCCAGCGCCACGTCGCGCACGTCGCGCTCGATCAGCCGGCGCAGCAACTGCGTGGAGTCGCCCGGGGCGCCGCCGCCTGGGTTGTCCGAGGGGTCGGCCACCACCACGGTGCCCGGCAGCGCGGCAGCGGCATCGATGATGCCGTCAGGGTCCAGGTACGGCGGCAGCGTGCGCCCGCGCATGCCGAAGAACTCCTGCGCCAGGCTCAGCGCCAGCGCGTCGCCGTGGGCCTTGCGGTCGTCGGTGACGACGAGGATGCGCGAGCCCACCTCGGGCACATCGGCGTAGGGAAAGCAGTGCGCCACCGACACGGACAGCACGCCCTCGTGCCCCTGCAGCGCGCTGATCCTGTCGACGAAGCCGCGCATAGGCTGGATGGTGGTGGGGTAGCTGCCCACCATGCGGCAGTCGGCCAGCGACATCACCGGCCGGATCTCGCCACGCACGGCGCGCAGCGTGAGGTCCACCACCTCGCGCCCGCGCTCGACGAAGTCGGTGTGGGGAAACTCCTTGAAGCAGATGATGAGCGTGGCGTGGCGCACGCGCCTGAGGGTCATGTGGCAATGGGGGTCGAGCTCCACCCCGATGGGCACGGCCGGCCCGACCATCGCCCGCACCGCCTCGATGAGCTCGCCCTCGCAGTCGTCGCAGCCATCGGCCACCATCGCGCCGTGGAGCCCGAGCAGCACGCCGTCCACGGGCAAGGCCCCACGCAGCTGCCCGAGCACCTCCTCGCGCAGGGTCTCCCAGGCCGGGCGCGCCACCAGGCCGGCAGGCTCGGCAAAGGTGCAGGTGCCCTCGATGAGCGTCCAGCCCTCCTCTCGCGCGCGCTGACGCGCCACCCATAGCGGCGCCGTGCACAGCTTGGCATCCTCGGGGTGCTGCCCGGGTGGGGCGTAGAAGCCTTCGTGGAAGCTGCTCAGCGCGGTGGGAATGGGCGAGAAGGTGTTCGTCTCGGTGCCGATGGAGGCGGCAAAGATGCGCATGCGCGGGCTCCTGCTGCAACGTGGAGGGTGCCGCGGAGCGCGGCGCCCATCGGGCCCGGCGCGGCGGTGCCGGCCAGCATAGCGCGGCTGCGCGGCTTGCCGCTCGGCCTGCAAGGCCGATGCCACGCGAGAGCGCA
>JBJTVI010000260.1:0-4051 GCA_046081145.1 Rubrivivax sp. | reverse complement strand
CGGCCGCCGCGGCGGCCCTGGGTTGGCGGATGCGGTGCGCGGGGCGTCGCCGGCGGCCCTGGCTGTCCCTCGGCGGCGTGCCCCCCCGCCGCAGCCCGGGGGGATGAACGCACAGGGTCCGACCGGCCCCGCAACGCGGGGGTAACGCTGGCGGGGGCACTGCGACGATAATTCGGGCGCTCTCCCATGACCTTGCCCACCGATTCCGATACGCCGAGCCGGCGTCAGTTGCTGCACGCCCTGTGGTCGGACGATCATGCGCTGAGCGAGCACCGCGAGCGCATCGCGATGCGGCTCTCCCAGATGGCCGGCGCCGTGGCAGTGCTGCTGCTGGTCTACCAGTTCATCGGCGGGCGGTACGTGCTCGTGGGCCTGCTCTCGGCTTTCGCCCCGGCCGTGTTGCTCAACGCGTATTGGCTGAGCACGCGCAATCGCCCGCTCATCCCGCACGTGTGGCTCACGCTCACAATCGGCACGAGCGCCTGCTTTGCCACCTGGTACCAGGGCTTCTACGGCGTCTTCTGGAGCTTCCCGATTCTCTTCGGCACCTACTTCCTGCTGCCCCGGCGGCAAGCCACGCTGATCGGGATATTGCTCACGGTCGCCATGACCGCGGTGAGTGCCTACAAGATGGGATGGCCCCCGGCCCTGCGAGCCTTTGCGGCGATGGGCCTGACGCTCTTCATGATCTCGTGGGCGCTGGGGATCATTGCCGAGCTCCAGCGGGCGCTGCGCGAGCAGGCCATCACCGATCCCCTCACCGGTGCCTTCAACCGGCGCCATCTCCAGGCCGAGCTGGCGCGGCTCTCCGAGCCGGTTGATGGTGCCTCGCACACCCATTCGCTGCTGTCGATCGACATCGACCACTTCAAGCTCGTCAACGACCGCTACGGCCACGCCGAGGGGGACGCGGTGCTGCGCCGGCTCGTGGCGGCCATTGCAGCGCGCAAGCGCGCGAGCGACCTGCTGTTTCGCACGGGCGGCGAGGAGTTCATGCTGCTGCTGTACCGCACGAGCCCCGTCCAGGCCCGCGCCATCGCCGAGGACCTGCGCGAGCGCCTGGAGTCGCAGGCCTGGCTGCCCAATGGCGATTCGGTGACGATCAGCATTGGCGTCAACACCTGGCGGGCGGGCCAGAGCGTGGACGAGTGGCTGCTGGGCGCCGACCGCGCGCTCTACGAGGCCAAGCGCGAGGGGCGCAACCGCGTGACGATGGCCGGCGAGTTCGAGTAGTCGACCCGCCACCCCCCGCCCGACGGGTGTCGGGCGGCCGCGGCCGCGCTCAGCGCGGGGGTTCGTCGACGAACCGGTTCTCGATGGCGCCGATGCCGTCGATCTGCACCCGCACCACGTCGACGTGGCGCAGCCACACCGGCGGGTTGAAGCCCATGCCCACGCCAGCAGGGGTGCCGGTGGCAATCACGTCGCCCGGCAGCAGCGTGATGCCACGCGAGCAGGTTTCGATCAGCGTGGGCAGGTCGAAGATGAGGTCTTCGGTGTTGGCGTCCTGGCGCTTCTCGCCGTTGACGAAGCCCTGCACGCGCGTGCGCTGGCCATCGAGCTCGTCGGCCGTGACGATCCACGGGCCCATCGGGCAGAAGGTGTCGAAGCTCTTGCCCAGATCCCACTGCTGGTGCCGCATCTGCACGTCGCGCGCGGTCACGTCGTTGACGATGGTGTAGCCGAACACGTGCGACATCGCGTCAGCCCGCGCGATGTTGCGCCCGCCACGGCCGATCACCAGCGCGAGCTCGGCCTCGTAGTCGATCTGCGTGGAGACGTCATGGGGCAGGCGAACGTCCGTGCCCGTGGCCACCACGCACTCGGGCACCTTGGTGAAGACGATCGGCCAGGCCTGCACGTTGGCGGCGCTGTCCTTGAAGACGGTGTCGCGCAGCTCGCGGGCATGGGCGTGGTAGTTGCGCCCCACGCACCACACATTGCGCCGTGGCCGCGGGATCGGTGCTTCCAGGCGCACTTCCGAAAGGGGCAGGGGGCTGCCCGCCGCCGGCGGCAGCGGCTGGCCCGCCACGAGCGCGTCGACGAGCACCAGTGCGCCGGGCGTGGTGTCCTGGATGGCCAGGGGCGTCACGTGCTGGCCGTCGGCGTCGACGAGGCCGACGTGGCGGCGGCCCTGGTGCTGGAAGGTGGCGATGCGCATGCGGTGAAGACTGTCCTCGCCGGTTGCAGAAGGCAGGCGGCGCGGCTGGCAGCAAGGAAGGAAACGAGCCTGGATGCTAGCCCGTGCCGCAATGGCCGAGCACCGCACCGGGCCTCTGGCGATGCCAGGCGCGCCGTGAGCCCGGTGGGCACAATGGACGGTCTTTCCGATTTTCACGGATCCTTCCGGAGACTCCCATGCCCTCAGCCATCACGCGCTCGTCTCTTCGCCGTGCCTTCCTCGGGACGGCGCTGGCAGGCCTGGCCGCCGGTTCAGCCGGCCCGGCCGTGGCGCAGGAATGGCCCGCCGCGCGTCCCGTCAAGCTCATCGTGCCCTTTGCCACCGGTGGCTCGGCCGATGTCTTCGGGCGCCTGCTCGGGCAGCGCCTGCAGGAGGCGCTCGGCCAGAGCGTGGTGGTGGAAAACCGCCCCGGTGGCGGGGCCATCATCGGCACGGACGCCGTGGCCAAGAGCGCGCCCGACGGCTACACGCTGCTCGTGATGTCGAACACGCACACGGTCAACGAGTCACTCATCCCGAACAAGCCCTACCAGCTGATGCGCGACTTCGTCGGCGTGGCGCCCATCAACGCCTCCGACCTCGTGCTCGTGGCTCGCAGCGGCCTGCCGGCCTCGAACATGCGTGATGTGCTGGCCGCTGCCAAGGCCAGGCCCGACGGCATGACCTACGCTTCTTCCGGCCCGGGCACGCCGTACCACATGGCCGGCGAGCTGCTCAAGGCGTTGGCCGGCGTGAAGATCGTGCACGTGCCTTACAAGGGCAGCGCGCAGGCCCGCACCGATGTGCTCGGCGGCCAGGTGGACCTGATGTTCGACGCCATCCCGACGATGGTCGAGCAGGTCAAGGGCGGCAAGGTCAAGCCCCTTGCCACGAGCGGCCGCACGCGCTCGGCCATCATGCCCGACCTGCCCACGCTGGCCGAGGCGGGCGTGCCGGGCTACGAGGCCACGATCTGGCTCGGCGTGATGGCGCCCAAGGGCACACCGGCGGCGATCGTCAACCGCCTCAACGCCGAGATCACCAGGTTCACCTCCAGCGCCGAGGTGCGGCGCAACTGGGCCCAGCAGGGTTCGGCCCCGCTGACGATGAACGTCGAGGAGTTCATGCGCTACCTCAACGAGGACATCGTCAAGTGGGCCAACCTCGTGAAGTCGGCCAACATCAAGGTGGATTGAAGCGCCTCGCGCGAGCCGGCCACCGTGACCGAGCTGCGGCTCAACGGCCGCGTCATCCCCGTTGCATCGGCCGCCCAGCGGCCGCTGCTGGATGTGCTGCGCGACGAGCTCGGCCTGTGCGGCACCCGTGCAGGCTGCCGCGAGGGCGTGTGCGGGGCGTGCCGCGTGCTGGTCGATGGCCGCCCCGTGGCGGCCTGCCAGACGCCGCTGGAGGCGGCGGTGGGCCATGTGGTGACGACCGTCGAGGGGTTGCCGCCGACGCTGCCCGACGCCTTCGAAGCCGAGCAGGCCGCCCAGTGCGGCTACTGCAGCGCCGGCATGCTCGTGGCCGCCGCGGCGCTGCTGGCACGGGTGGCCGAGCCGAGCCTCGCGCAGATTCGCGAGGCGCTCGAGCCGCAGCAATGTCGCTGCGGTGCCCATCCGCGCATCGTTCGGGCGGTGCAGCTCGCAGCGGGTCTCGTGCCTGGCGGCGAGCCTGGGGCGGCTGTGCTCCCGCCCGGGCGGCTTGCGGATGCTGTCGCTGCGCCCCCCCACCTGGACCCCGCCTGCACCTCGCCTGAGCCGCCCGCTGCCTTGCAGCGGCATCCCCACCCGGAGCAGTGGCTCAGCGTGTGCCCTGACGGCACGCTCGAGGTGAGAAGCGGCAAGGTCGAGATCGGGCAGGGCATCCAGCGCGCGCTGGCCGCCCTGGTGG
>JBJTVI010000259.1:0-2558 GCA_046081145.1 Rubrivivax sp. | reverse complement strand
GGGCAACCATCGATCCGCCGGTTGCCCGGCGGGGTGGCCCTCCCTGTCCGCTTTACCTGAGAGATTGGCAAGGGCCCCGTGCGGCCGCCCCTGCTTGCCCCTTCGGTGGGCCTGCTGCGCCGTGACGCGGCCGGCCTCTCTCCAGCGAGGTGACGCCCCGGCACATCGGGGCGTTTGCCAGTCCTTTTGCCTGAGCGTTACGACGCAGGCCCGGGGCGCGCGTCTCGCCTTCGGCGGCCTGCTGCGCGACGCGCGCACATCAGGCTCTCTCCTGGCGCCCGCAGTATAGCGGCCACCCCCCCGTGGCGGGTGCTGAGCGCGCGCAAGCCCCGATGGGAGGGGAGGCTCGCAGGCGGCACAATGAGGGTCATGCGAGACGACCTTGCCACCCTGCGCCGCATCCTGCGCGAGTGCCGCACGGTGGCCATCGTCGGCCTGTCGGCCGAGTGGCACCGCCCCAGCTATTTCGTGGCCAAGTACCTGCTCGACCATGGCTACCGGGTGGTGCCCGTGAACCCGCGCTACGAAGAGGTGCTCGGCCAGCGCTGCTACCCGAGCTTGGAGAGCATTCCCCACACGGTGGACATGGTGGAGGTGTTCCGGCGCGAAGCGGATGTGCCGCCGATTGCGCGAAGTGCGGTGGCCATCGGCGCGAAGTGCCTGTGGCAGCAGCTCGGCGTGCGCTCCGTCGAGGCCGACCGCATCGCCACCGAAGCCGGCCTCGACTCGGTCTGGGACCGCTGCGTGAAGATCGAGCACGCGCGGCTCTTCGGTGGCCTGAACTGGGCCGGCGTGAACACCCGCATCGTGTCGGCCCAACGGCCGCGCTGAGTCAGGCAACGGCCCCTCTCCTGACGCCCCCGACCCACCCCCGCGCCCGACACCCATGTCCGACCGCAGCTTCCGACCCGAGACGCTGGCGATCCACGCCGGCCAGATCCCGGACGCCGCCACGGGTGCGCGGGCGCTGCCGATCTACCAGACCACGAGCTTCGTCTTCGACTCGGCCGATCACGCGGCCTCACTCTTCAACCTGCAGACCTTCGGCAACGTCTACTCGCGCCTGTCCAACCCCACGGTGGCGGCGCTCGAGGAGCGGGTGGCGGCCCTGGAAGGCGCCCGCGCGGGCGTGGCAGCGGCCAGCGGCATGGCCGCCGAGGCGCTGGCGCTGCTCACCATCCTGCAGGCCGGCGACCACGGGGTGGCGGCCGGGGCCCTCTATGGCGGCTCGGTGACGATGCTGGCCGTCAACCTGCGCAAGTTCGGCATCGAGACCACCTTCGTCGAGGCCACCGACCCCGCTGCCTTCGCGGCCGCCATGCGGCCGAACACGCGTGCCGTGTATGCCGAGACGCTGGGCAACCCGAGCCTGGTGGTGCTCGACATCGCGGCCGTGGCCGAGGTGGCACACGCGCATGGCCTGCCGCTGGTGGTGGACAACACCGTGCCGAGCCCGGCGCTGTGCAACCCGATCGCGTTGGGTGCGGACATCGTCGTGCACTCGGCCACGAAGTACCTGGCCGGGCACGGCACGACCCTGGGTGGGGTGGTGGCCGAGTCCGGGCGCTTCGACTGGGGCAACGGCAAGTTCCCGGGCATGACCGAGCCCTCGCCCGGCTACCACGGGGTGAAGTTCTACGAGACTTTCGGTGACTTCGCCTTCACCATGCGCTGCCGCATGGAGACGCTGCGCGTCTTCGGCATGACCCTCTCGCCCATGAGCGCCTGGCAGATCCTGCAGGGCGTGGAGACACTGCCGCTGCGCATGGAGCGGCACTGCGCCAGCGCGATGGCGGTGGCGCGCGCCCTTCGCGACGACCCGCGCGTGGCCTGGGTGAGCTACCCCGGTCTGCCCGAGCACCCGCAGCATGCCCTGCTGCAGCGCCAGATGAAGGGCGCCTCGGGGCTGCTGGCCTTCGGGGTGCGGGCCGAGGGCGGGCCCGAGGCAGCCCTGGCGCGCGGCGTGCGCTTCATCGAGAGTGCCACCTTCATGAGCCACCTCGTGAACATCGGCGACACGCGCACGCTCATCAGCCACCCGGCCAGCACCACGCATCGGCAGCTCGACGCCGCCCAGCAGCTCGCCGCCGGCGTGCGGCCCGACATGTTCCGCATCTCGGTGGGGCTGGAGCACATCGACGACATTCTCTGGGACATCGACCAGGCGCTGGCACGGGCCTGTGCCTGACCCGTCGCATCGTCTGTCCGCTCCTGCACGCCAACCGCGCAGCCCTCGACCTTCCACCTGGCCGCAAGGAAACGCCCATGACCGCACCCTGGAGCGACGACACCGAACTCTTCGCGCTGATGCGCAGCCGGCTCTTCCCGGCGGTGGTGGGCGACATCCTGGACACCATGGGCTACCTGCACCAGTTCCTCACGCCCACGATCCGCCCGCTGAAGGCCGACATGGTGGTCGCCGGGCGCGCCATGCCGGTGCTGGAGAGCGACTGCTTTGCGGCCTCGGAGCCTGAGGGCAGGGGGCCGCTGTCGCGCCAACCCTTCGGCCTGCTCTTCGAGGCGCTGGATGACCTGCGGCCCGGTGAGGTCTACCTGGC
>JBJTVI010000258.1:0-5932 GCA_046081145.1 Rubrivivax sp. | reverse complement strand
CCATGGTGGGGCCTCAGGTGCGTGGCGGGCTCAAGGCCCCGACTGCGCCAGCATCTCGCGCAGCAGCGGCACCGTCACTGCGCGCTTGCGTGCCAGCGCGTAGCCGTCGAGCACGTCGAGCAGCCGCATGAGGGAGGGCAGATCCCGCGCGAAGCGGTGGAGCAGGTAGTCGGCTACCTCCTCGCCAAGTTCGAAGCCGCGCCGGGCCGCCTCGCGACCCAGGACGACCCGCGCCGGCCCGTCGGCCAGCGGCTGCACCGCATACACGGCGCCCCAGCCCAGGCGCGAGCGCAGGTCCTCGCGCAGCGGGAGGTCCACCGGCGGCACCTCGCCAGCGGCCAGCCAGGCCACGCCCTGCCCCTGGGCCTCGACGAGCCAGGCGAACAGGCGCTGCTGCGCGTGCGCGTCGAGCCGGTGCACGTCGTCGATCACCAGGGCCTGCCAGGCGGGGTCGACCTCCGGCGCCGCGCCGGGCAGGAGATCGCCCGCCCCCCCCAGGGCCTCGAAGCGGCCGGCCTCGGCTGCGCGCTGCCGGCACTGGGCGAGCCAGGCCTGCAGAAGGTGCGTCTTGCCGCAGCCCCGAGGGCCCCACAGGTAGACAGGCGCGGCCAGCCGCCCGGGCTGGCGCAGGTGCTGCAGCAGCGCCTCGTTGCCCTCGGGCACGAAGCTCTCGAAGTCGTTGGCCAGCGGCTCAGGCGCCAGCGCCAGCGGTACCTGAGGGGCATTGGCGAAGGCGAACTCCGGGGCCTCCAGTCCGAGGGCGAGCGGAACCTGTCTCACGCTGTCCTCGCGGCTCAGTGCAGGCGCGGCGCGCCCGGGCCCTGAAGCCGCTCGAGCTGGCGCCCCACGGCCGGTGCATCCGGGGCATCGCTGCGGTGTGCGAGATAGGCCGAGAGATCCTGCGCCGCGCCCTCATGGCGGCCCAGCTCGAGCCGGGCCAGGCCTCTGTCGCGGCGCTCCTCCCAGCGCTCGGGCAGGAGGATCACCAGGCGCTCGAGCACGCCCAGCAGGCGCGGCCAGTCGTGCGCGGCGCGGTGGATCTCCTTGAGGTTGTACAGCAGCCGCGCGAGCGTGTCGCGCGGCGTGGCGGGCTGCAGGAAGAGCGCCAGCGGCAGCTCAACGCCCCCGGGCAGCACCTGGCGCCGCCGGAAGGGCTGCAGCCGCGCCTCGAGATCCTCGCGCGAGAGCGACTGGCCCGTGAAGGGATCGATCACGACCTCGCCCCGCGGCAGGCTCAGCTTGACCAGGAAGTGCCCGGGAAAGCCCACCCCGCGGGCCGGCAGCCGCGCGTGCGAGGCCAGCTCCGCATACAGCAGCGCCAGGGTGATCGGGATGCCGCGCCGCGTGGCCAGCACCTCGTGCAGGTAGCTGTTGCGCGGGTCGTGGTAATAGTTGACGTTGCCCTGGAAGCCGAGCTCGTCGAAGAAGTAGCGGTTGAGCTGGCGCAGGCGCTGCATCGGCGCGGCGTCCGAGGGTATGCGGCGCGCGAGCCGCTCGCCCAGGGTGTCGATCTCGCACAGCACGGCCTGCGCATCGAGCCCCGGGCAGTCGTCCTGCGCCACGAGCACGGCCGCCTCCAGGAGCGCGGCGCCGACATCCTCGCCCACGAGCGAGGCGAAGTACTCCAGCGCCGTGGGCGCCTGCAGCGGCCATCCGCTCAAGGCGCGCCTCCCGGGAGGGTGCAGCAAATCATGGCCGCAGTGTAGGGTCGCCGTCGGGCGAGCGCCGGGCCAGGCTGCGCAGCCGGAGCCCGCACAGCCTGAGCACCGCGAAGTAGACGGCCGCTGCCGCGCACAGCACGCCGGCCATCCACGCCGCCCGCAGGAGCGGGCGCGTGCCCAGGCCGATCCAGTCGAGGGCCTGATGGGCCCACGCCAGCGCAGCACCCAGCGCGAGGCACCCCAGCGCCACGCGCCCGGCAAAGCCGGCCCAGCCCGGACGCGGCACGAAGGCGCCCAGGCGCAGCAGCCCGCGCAGCAGCAGTGCCGCGTTGAGCAGCGCGCTCAGCCCGATCGAGAGCGACAGCGCCGCAAAGCCCACCACCGGCACCAGTAGCGCGTTGAGGGCCTGCGTCACGACGAGCATCGCCACGGCGATGCGCACGGGTGTGCGCAGGTCCTGGCGGGCATAGAAGCCGGGCGCCAGGATCTTCACGGCGATGAGGCCCACGAGCCCCACCCCCCAGCCCATCACCGCACAGGCGGTCTGCGCCACGTCGGCGGCGCTGAACTTGCCCAGGTGGTAGATGACCGCCACGAGCGGCTGCGCGAACACCAGCAGCGCCACGGCGCAGGGCGCGGCCAGCAGCAGCGCCAGGCGCAAGCCCCAGTCGAGCAGCGCGGAGTAGTCGGCCGCGTCCTGCCGGGCCTGCGCCGCCGACAGCTGCGGGGTGAGCACGACCCCGAGCGCCACGCCCAGCAGGGCCGTGGGCAGCTCCATCAGGCGGTCGGCATAGGTCAGCCAGGAGACCGCGCCCGGGCCCAGGTGGGAGGCGATCTGCGTGTTGACCAGCAGCGACAGCTGCGCCACCGAGACGCCCAGCAGCGCCGGCGCCATGTTGCGCAGCACCTTGCCCACCCCGGGATGCGCCCAGGCCGCGCGCCACGCACGCGGCCACAAGCCCAGCTGGGGCAGCATGCCGATGCGGCGCAACGCCGCCAGCTGCAGCGCGAGCTGCGCGAGCCCACCGACCATCACCCCCGCAGCCAGGCCGTAGATGGGCTCGATGCCCGCGCGCTCGCAGGCCGGCGAGAGCCACAGCAGGGCAGCAATCCAGGCCAGGTTCAGCAGCACTGGCGTGGCCGCGGGCACGGCAAAGCGGCGCCACGTGTTGAGCACCCCGGCGGCCAGCGCCACCAGCGACATGCAGCCGATGTAGGGAAACATCAGCCGCGTCATGAAGACGGCCTGATCGAAGGCGACCAGACCCGAGGCCATGGCCCAGACGATGACCGGGGCCCCGACGATGCCCACCACGCAGGTGGCCAGCAAGGCCCAGGTGAGCACCGTGGCCACGGCATCGACGAGGCGCCGCGTGGCCTCGTCGCCCTCGCTGGCGCGGGTGGCAGCCAGCAAGGGCACGAAGGCCTGCGAGAAGGCGCCCTCGGCAAAGAGCCGGCGCAGCAGGTTGGGGATGCGAAAAGCGACGTTGAAGGCGTCGGTGAGCGCACTCGCCCCGAAGGTGGAGGCCGTCAGCTGCTCGCGCACCAGCCCGGTGATGCGCGACAGCAGCGTGAGGACGGAGACGGTGGAGGCGGCCTTGAGCAGGTTCATGGAGGGGGCGGCCCCGATGCCTGGATTATAGGCAGCCGGGGGAGGATCGGGCTAACCCGCTCGCGATGGTGCTATACTCGACGGTCTTTGCTCCTGAACACCTGATCCTTTCATGGCCACCCCCTCCAAAGCCAAGAAGAAGACCGTCCGAATCGCCTCGGGCCGCAAGCGTGCGCGCCAGGACGTGAAGCTCAATGCCCACAATTCGGCGTTGCGCTCGCAGTTTCGCACCGTGGTCAAGGGCATCCAGAAGGCCGTGACCGCCGGAGACGCCTCCAAGGCAGGCACGCTCTTTCGCGACGGGCAGTCCGTGATCGATTCGATCGCGGACAAGGGCCTGTTTCACAAGAACAAGGCCGCGCGCCACAAGAGCCGCCTGGCGGCCAAGATCAAGGCGCTGGCCACGGCCGCTGCCTGATCGAGCGGCCTTCGGGCCGCGGCACACCACGAAAGGGGCCTGCGGGCCCCTTCTTGTTTTGGCCGTTGCCTGCACCACGGCCGGGCCGGGTCAGGCTCAGCCCGCGGGCTCGGCGGGGCCGAGATCGTGCGTGCACAGCTCGTTGTCGCGGGCGAAGTTCATCACGAACTCCCAGGCCATGGGTTCCATCGAGGCAAGCTCCTCGCTCACGATCACCGAACGCACGCCCTCCACCACCTGCGGCACGCAGTAGGGCGAGTAGCCCACCGGGCCGCTGCGCCCCCCGACCGACCCGCCCGGCCGGAAACTCGACATGGCCCCGGCCAGCCGCTCGGCCCAGTCGCTGGGCCGGAAGGTTCGGCCGTCCCGGGTCAGGCCCTGGATCACGACCAGTCGCGGACGGCGCGCGCGCACGGGTTCCATGCGGCGATTGTGCCGCAGCGCTGTTGCACCGCAGCAAGCCTGGCTTGGGCCGGGCCGCCCTCGACCGACCCACCCTTAGAATGTGGTTTGCCCCAAGGAGCCGACGCGATGAACGCACCCGCCGACCCCGCCCTCACCCGGCCGATGCCGCACGTGATGAACACCTACGGCCGACTGCCGATCGCGTTGTCGCACGGCCGAGGCTGCTGGGTCTGGGATGTCCACGGCAAGCGTTACCTGGATGCCCTGGCCGGCATCGCCGTGAACACGCTGGGCCACGCCCACCCCAAGCTCGTGCCGGCGCTGCAGGAGCAGGTGGGGCGGATGATGCACTGCTGCAACTACTACGAGGTGCCGCTGCAGGAGCAACTCGCCACCACACTGTGCGAGATCTCGGGCCTGAACGCCGCCTTCTTCTGCAACTCGGGCCTCGAGGCCAACGAGGCGGCGATCAAGATCGCGCGCAAGTACGGGCACGATCGCGGCATCGAGCGCCCGGAGATCATCGTCTACGAGCGCGCCTTTCACGGCCGCTCGATCGCCACGCTCAGCGCCACCGCCAACCCGAAGATCCAGAAGGGCTTCGGGCCGCTCGTGGAGGGCTTCGTGCGCGTGCCGCTCAACGACCTGGCGGCGGTGGAGGCGGTGGCGCGAAGCAACCCCAACGTGGTGGCCGTGTTCCTGGAGACGATCCAGGGCGAAGGCGGCATCAACCCCACGCGGGTGGACTACCTGCAGGGCCTGCGGCGCCTGTGCGACGCGCACGAGTGGCTGCTGATGCTCGACGAGGTGCAATGCGGCATCGGCCGCACCGGCAAGTGGTTTGCGCACCAGTGGGCCGGCATCGTGCCTGACGTGATGCCGCTGGCCAAGGGCCTGGGCTCGGGCGTGCCCATCGGCTCGGTCGTCACGGGCCCGAAGGCCATGAACGTGCTGGGCCCGGGTGCCCATGGCACCACCTTCGGCGGCAACCCGCTGGCCATGCGCGCGGGCGTGGAGACGCTGCGCATCATGCGCGAGGAAGGGCTGCTCGAGAACGCCGCGCGCGTCGGTGCGCGACTGCGCGAGGGCCTGCAGCGCGAGCTCGGCTCGCTGCCCGGTGTGCGCGAGATCCGCGGCCAGGGCCTGATGCTGGGCATCGAGCTCGACCGCCCGTGCGGCGTGCTGCTCGCCCGCGCCGCCGAGGCCGGCCTGATGATCAGCGTCACCGCCGACAGCGTGATCCGCATCGTGCCGCCGCTGGTGATGTCGGCCGCCGAGGCCGACCAGGTGGTGGCGATCCTCGCGCCGCTGGTGCGTGGCTTTCTGGCAGAGGACTCGGCGTGAAGCCGGGGCTGCCCCTGATGAAGCATTTCCTGCAGTTCAAGGACCTGCGTGCCGAGGAGTACGCCTACCTGTTCGAGCGGGCCAGGATCATCAAGACGCGCTTCAAGAACTATGAGCGCTACCAGCCCCTGACCGACCGAACGCTGGCCATGATCTTCGAGAAGGCCAGCACGCGCACGCGCGTGAGCTTCGAGGCGGGCATGTACCAGATGGGCGGCTCGGTGGTGCACCTGACCACGGGTGACAGCCAGCTGGGCCGCTCAGAGCCCGTGGAGGACAGCGCGCGCGTGATCAGCCGCATGGTGGACCTGGTGATGATCCGCACCTTCGAGCAGAGCAAGATCGAGCGCTTTGCCGCGCACTCCCGGGTGCCTGTGATCAACGGCCTCAACAACCAGTACCACCCCTGCCAGATCCTGGCCGACGGGTTCACCTTCATCGAGCACCGGGGCTCGATCCAGGGCAAGACCGTGGCCTGGGTGGGCGACGGCA
>JBJTVI010000257.1:0-5835 GCA_046081145.1 Rubrivivax sp. | reverse complement strand
GATCGCGCTCGGCCACCACCGCGACGACATGGTGGTCACGCTGCTGATGAACATGTTCTTCGGCAGCCGCCTGAAGGGCATGCCGCCCAAGCTCGTGAGCGACGACGGGCGCCACGTGGTGATCCGACCGCTGGCCTACGTGGCCGAGACGGACCTGGAGCGCTGGGCCGAGCACCGCCGGTTCCCGATCATCCCCTGCACGCTGTGCGGCAGCCAGGACAACCTGCAGCGCGTGCAGGTCAAGAAGATGATCCGCGAATGGGAGCGCCAGGCCCCCGGGCGCATCGACAACGTCTTCCATGCCATGGGCCACGTGGTGCCTTCGCACCTCATGGACAGGCGGCTGCACCCCTTCCAGACGCTGCGCCCCACGGGCGTGCCCGATGCGATGGGCGACCGCGCCTTCGATGACAACGACGAGCCTTGCGCACCCGCAGTGCCAGGCCCTGGCGGTATCATCAGGCTACCGGTTAGCATGAAGGCGAGCCCGGAAGGATCCGCCCCTTGACGCCCACGATGACCCGTTGACGGGAATCCGGCTGGAATCCGGCTGGAATCCGACGGCAATTCGGCAGGACTCTGTCAGGACATCGGCAGGACGTTGGCAGGACATCGGCAGGACGTAGGCAGGAGGTCGGTCATGGTGCATCCCCCAAGCGTGGCCCGGCGTGCCGGGCTCAGGGCCCTGGGCGCCGCTGCGGCAGTGGCTCTCGGGGCGATGCTGGCCGGCTGTGCCAGCCTGAACACGCTCGACAGCGTGGTGGCGAGCTACGGCCAGTGGCCGACCGGCCGGGCACCAGGCACCTATGCCTTCGAGCGGCTGCCTTCCCAGCAGGCGCAGCCCGAGCGCCAGAAGATGCTCGAGGATGCCGCGCGCCCGGCACTCGAGGCGGCCGGCTTCAAGGCGCCCCCCCCAGGCACCACGCCCGAGGTGATCGTGCAGGTGGGCGCTCGCGTGACCCGTACTGATCGCGCCCCTTGGGACGACCCGCTGTGGTGGCGCGGGGGCTTTGGCGTGTGGCGCCATGGCCCCTGGCTGGGCCCGTCCTGGCGGGTGGGGATGTACACGGACGCGCCGCGCTACGAGCGCGAGGTGGCGATGCTGCTGCGCGACCGCGCCAGCGGCGAGCCCCTTTACGAGACGCGCGCCAGCAGCGATGGCCTCACGCGCGGCGACGCGCAGATCCTGCGCGCGATGTTCGAGGCCGCGCTGAAGGACTTTCCGGCCACCGGCGTGCGCCCGCGCACGGTCACGACGCCGCTGACGCCGTAGCCGGCTCGGCCGCCTTCCTTCACTGCGGCTCGACCCCGGCCTTCTTCACGAGCTGCGCGTACTTGGCGAGTTCGCTGCGAAAGAAGGGCAGCGCGCGCTCGGCCGGCTGCACCTGGATCACGTTGCCCTGGCGCGCCATCACCTCGCGCACGGCCGGATCGGCGAAGGCCGTGGAGACGGCCGCGTGGATGCGCTGCACCTCGGCAGCCGGCAACCCCTTGGGCCCGATGACGGCGAACCACGCCTCGACCTGGTAGTTGGGCAGGCCCTGCTCGGCGAAGGTGGGGATCTCGGGTGCGGCCGCCACGCGCTGGGCCGTGGCCACGCCGATGGCCTTGAGCGCCCCCGACTTGAGGTGCTGCTGCACGCTGGGCAGCGCGGCCGTGGCGAACTCCACCTGCCCGCCGATGAGGTCGGTGATCATCGGGCCCACGCCCTTGTAGGGAATGTGGCGAGCCTTGGCGCCGGCCTCGTCCAGGAACAGCTCGCTGGCCAGGTGCAGGATGGTGCCGTTGCCCCCCGAGGCGTAGTTCATCTCCCCGCCCCGGGCCTTGAGCAGCGCCACGAGTTCGCGCGCGTTGGCCGCCGGCACCTTGGCGTTGACCACGAGCACCACCGGCGTGTAGCCCACCACCGCGATGGGCGTGAAGTCGCCCGGCATGTCGAAGGGAATGGACTTCAGCACGCTCGGAAAGATCACCACGTTGTTGGAGACCACCGACAGCGTGAAGCCGTCGGGCGCCGAGCGCGCAAGCGCCTGCAGGCCCACCACGCCGCCGGCGCCGGCCTGGTTGTCCACGACCACGGCGTGACCCAGGGCCTTGGCCAGCGCCGGCTGCGCTGCGCGCGTGATCGCATCCACCCCCGAGCCCGTGGCGTTGGGCAGGATGAAACGCACCGTACGCTCCTGGGAGAAGGCCACCGCGGGCAAGGCCCCGCAAAGCGCCGCCAGCCCAGCGGCGGTGGTGGCAGCAAAGTGGCGGCGAGACGGGCGAGCGGCAGCCATGAGACGGTCTCCTGGGGGTGGGTGAAGGAATGAAGAAGATGGGACGAAAGGGGATGACGGACGGGACGCCGGCACCCTCAGGCGACCACTCCCGATTGCCGCAGGGCGTCGATCTCGGGGGCGTCGTAGCCCAGGCCGCGCAGCAACGCCTCGGTGTGTTCGCCCAGACGCGGAGGCTGGCGCCGCACGCCCAGCCGGGCCCCCTCCAAGGCCAGGGGCAGGAGCGTGGTCTTCACGGTCTGCCCCGCCTTCGGGCCATCGGGCAACACGACATCGGCCAGACCGCCCGTGGCCTGCAGGTGCGGGTCGTCGTAGAGGTCCTCGGGGCGGCCGATGGGCGCATAGGGCAGGCCGGCGCGCTCGAAGAGCGCGGCCAGTTCCGCTGCGCTGCGGGTGGCCAGGCGCTCGCGCAGCGTGGCCAGCAGCCAGGGTCTCGCACGGACACGGTCGTTGTTGGTGAGCAGCGCCGGGTCTGCCTTCAGATCGGGCAGCTCCAGCGCGTCGCAGAACACCTGCCACTGCGCGTCGCTGACGGCAGCCAGGAAGATCTGCTCGCCCTCGCGCACCGTGAACACGTCGTACACGGCCCACGGGTTGTCGCGTGCGGGCATGGGCTGCGGGTGCCGCCCTGTCACGGCGTACTGCAGCATGTGCTGCCCCATCAGGAACACGTTGTTCTCGAACAGGGCCGACTGCACCTCCATGCCGCGGCCCGTGATGCCGCGCTGGATGAGCGCACCGAGCACGCCGATCGCGCCGAACATGCCGCCCATGATGTCGTTGACGCTGGTGCCTGCGCGCAGCGGGTCGCCCGGCCGGCCGGTCATGTAGGCCAGGCCCCCCATCATCTGCACCACCTCGTCGAGCGCCGTGCGGTGCTCGTAGGGCCCAGGCAGGAAACCCTTGTGGCTGACATAGACCAGGCGCTCGTTGAGGGGGGCCAGGCTCGCGTAGTCCAGGCCGTAGCGGGCCAGTGCGCCGGGCTTGAAGTTCTCGGCCACGACATCCGCGCTGACCGCCAGGCGCCTGGCCACCTGCGCGCCTTCGGGCTGGCGCAAGTCCACCCCGATGCTCAGCTTGTTGCGGTTGAACATCGGGAAGAAGCCCGCACCCGCACCGAGCAGACGGCGCGTGCCTTCGCCTTCCACGGGCTCGACCTTGATCACCTCGGCCCCCAGGTCGGCCAGCACCATGCCGCAGGTCGGGCCCATCACCATGTGGGTGAACTCCACCACGCGCAGGCCCGCCAGGGGCTGGGGTGGCGCGCTTCCCGGGCCCATGGGTCGATCAGCCCGCCCGGTTGGCCGCCAGCAGCACGCGCACATCGCCCTCCCAGCCCTTGAGCTTGTCGCGCAGGTGCTGGCGCTGCGCGGGCGTGGTGCTGTTGTGCAGCCGCGCCGCAAACTCGCAGTTGTGTCGCGCCACGCGCTGCGCGTAGGACTGCGGGTCCGCCGGCGGCGGCTCCGTCAGGCGAGCATGCAGCGCGCGCAGCACCACGAGGGCGCGCTCGCGATCGGCTCGCTCGGCCTGCAGGCGGCGCAGCGTGGCGACGATTTCGCGCTGCTGCGCCAGGCGATCGGCATACCAGGCCTCCGCGTCGAAAGGTGAAGCCTCGAGCGAGGCGGCCACGAGCTGGCGCTGCGCCGCGTCGAGCCGGCCGTAGAAATCCTCGATGCGCTCCACCGTCCGCTTGGCTGACTCGCGCCGGCGATCCTCCACCCGCGGCTGCACCACCTTCTTGCGAAAGTCGGCGTTGCGCTTGTCCAGGCGCGATTGCAGATCGTCGATCTGCGCGGCGCTGAGCAACGGCGCCACCCGCGCTGCCTGCGGCAGCAGCGCGTCGGTGGCCAGCACCGCACGGCGCCGCACATCGTCCATCCAGCGGCACATCTGGTCGGCGGTGGCCGGCTGCAGGGCCTCCTCGCGCAGGCGGCCGAGCAGCTGTGCGTAGTCGGGCATCTGCGTCGAGCGGTGCCAGGCAAACCACTGCCCGAGCCCCTCCTTGACCACAGGCATCTGGGTGTCGTCGAAGTCCACGTAGCGGTCGAGCCACCAGCGCGCGAGAAGGGGGCCCTGCTCGTAGCCCAGGCGCAGCGCGCTGCAGCCGGCCAGCAGCACCAGCGCGAGCCCGATAATCGCGGCCCGCTTCCCCATGCGAGAAAGAAACCCACCCATGGCGCTCAACGTCGTGATCATGGCTGCCGGCAAGGGCACCCGCATGAAGTCGGCCCGGCCGAAGGTGCTGCACCGACTGGCCGGTCGGCCCTTATTGGACCATGTCCTCGATACCGCGCACCGGTGCGGGGTCTCGGCGGCCGAGGAGGGCGCCGCGGACGCAGCTGGCGCGGGCGTGCGCGTCGTCGTCGTGACCGGCTTTGGCGCGCAGCAGGTGCGCGCCTGCGTGGGCCCGCGCGGGCACTGCGTGCACCAGGAGCCGCAGCTCGGCACGGGCCACGCCGTGCAGCAGGCCGTGCCGGCGCTGGACGCCGGCGCGCCGGTCACGCTCGTGCTCAACGGCGATGTGCCGCTCGTGCGGGCCGACACGGCACGTGCACTGGTGCAGGCCTGCGCCGGCAACCGGCTCGCGCTGCTGACGGTGCGGCTGGATGACCCGGCGGGCTACGGCCGCATCCTGCGCGACGCGCAGGGCCGCGTGCGCGGCATCGTCGAGCACAAGGACGCCAGCGCCGAGCAGCGTGCCCTCGACGAGGTCTACACCGGCATCCTCGCCGCGCCGACAGCGGCCCTGGCACGCTGGGTGAGCCAGCTGCGCGACGACAACGCCCAGCGCGAGTACTACCTCACCGACATCGTCGCCATGGCCGTGGCCGAGGGCGTGCCCGTGGTGGCGGCGCAACCCGCCTCGCCCACGGAGGTGCTGGGCGTGAACACCCCCGTGCAACTGGCCGAGCTCGAGCGGTTGCACCAGCTCGAGCAGGCCCGCACCCTGATGGAGGCGGGCGTGCGCCTGGCCGACCCCGCGCGCTTCGACCTGCGCGGGACGCTGGCCTGCGGGCCCGACGTGGAGATCGACCTCAACTGCATCTTCGAAGGCGAGGTGAGCCTGGGCGAGGGGGTGCGCATCGGCGCGAACTGCTTCATCCGCCAGGCCCGCATCGAGGCGGGCGCCGTGATCCATCCCTTCACGCACATCGACGGCGAGGCCGCCGGCGTGAAGGTGGGCGAAGGTGCGCTCGTTGGCCCCTACGCTCGGCTGCGCCCCGGCGCCGATCTCGGGCCCGAGGTGCACATCGGCAACTTCGTCGAGGTGAAGAACTCCACGCTCGCGCGCGGCGCCAAGGCCAACCACCTGGCCTACCTGGGCGACGCCACGGTGGGCGAGCGCGTGAACTACGGCGCGGGCAGCATCACCGCCAACTACGACGGCGCGAACAAGCATCGCACCGTGATCGAGGCCGATGCGCACATCGGCTCCAACTGCGTGCTCGTGGCGCCCGTGAAGGTGGGCGCAGGCGCCACCATCGGCGGGGGCTCGACCATCGCCAAGGACGCACCGGCGGGGCAGCTCACCGTGGCGCGCGCGCGCCAGGCTTCC
>JBJTVI010000256.1:0-3529 GCA_046081145.1 Rubrivivax sp. | reverse complement strand
GCCGGCGACGAAGACCATTCGGCCGCGCGCGACCACGCCGTTGGCATAGCCGCGCGGGCGCGGCCAGCCGGGAGGAAGCAGGGCGGTCATGGGAGGGGCTCCGTGGAAGCTGATCGCAGGGTGGGATCGAAGGCCTCTAGCGCCGCGCGCAGATCGGGCGGAACGGGGATCGGACGATGGGTCTCGAGGCTGGTGGTGACGAGCGTCTGGCGGATAGCGACACGCGTGCGCGTCGCATCGCTGCAATCGAGGGCGAGCGTGATCGACGTGCGGCCCACGCGCAGCGGCAACAGGCCGAGCGTCACCTCGTCGCCCATGCGGCTGGGATGGGTGAACTCGCAGGCGAGGCTGACCGTCGGCAGGCCGATGCGCCGCGCGCCGAGAAGTTCCGCATAGGTGATGGCGAGTTCCTCGGTCACGAAGTCCTCGAGCAGCGACACGAACATCGTGAGGTAATGCGGGAAGAAGACGATCCCCGCGGGGTCACAGTCGGCGAAGCGGATGCGACGCGGTCGCGCGAAGCGCCGGGGACAGGTGGGCGCGCTCACGGCAGCTCGCGCAGGCGGAAGCGCTGCAGCTTGCCCGTCTCAGTGCGAGGCAGCGCGCCATGGAAGGAGACGGCGCGCGGATACTTGTAGGGCGCGATCGTCTGCTTGACGAAATCCTGCAGCGCGCGCGCCAGCGCCTCGCCGGGCTCGTGCCCGGGCTTGGGCACCACGTAGGCCTTCACGATCTGGCCGCGCTCCTCGTCGGCCACGCCCACCACGCCGCACTCGGCCACCGCCGGGTGCAGCAGCAAGGCGCCCTCCACCTCGGGGCCGGCGATGTTGTAGCCGCCGGAGATGATCATGTCGTCGGTGCGCGCCTGGTAGACGAACTGGCCGTCTTCGTCCACGAGGTAGGCGTCACCCGTGAGGTTCCAGCCGCGCTGCACGTAGCTCGCCTGGCGCGGGTCGTCGAGGTACTTGCAGCCCGTGGGGCCCTGCACCGCCAGACGGCCGACCTGACCGTACGGCACCTCGCGGAAGTCATCGTCCACCACCTTGGCCCGGTAGCCGGGCACCACCCGGCCGGTGGCTCCGGGCTTGGCATGAGCCTCGTCGGCAGAGATGAAGATGTGGAACATCTCGGTGGAGCCGATGCCGTCGATGATCTCGATGCCGGTGGCCTGCTTCCACAGGGCCCGCGTGGCAGCAGGCAGCGCCTCGCCGGCGCTCACGCACTTGCGCAGGCTCGACAGATCGTGCTGCGCCACCTGCGCCGCCATCGCCCGGTAGGAGGTGGGCGCAGTGAAGAGCACGCTCGCGCGGTGCTGCGCGATGGCCGCAGGGAGCACGTCGGGCGAGGCCTTCTCCAGCAGCACCGTGCAGGCGCCGATAGCCATCGGGAACACGAGCAAGCCGCCCAGGCCGAAGGTGAAGGCCAGCGGCGGGCTGCCGATGAAGACATCGTCGGCCGTGGCGCGCAGCACGTGCGGCGGCCAGCACAGGGCGCTGGCCATCACGTCGCGGTGGAAGTGCATCGCCGCCTTGGACTGGCCCGTGGTGCCCGAGGTGAAGGCCATCAGGCAGATGTCGTCGGCGGCGCTGTCGAAGTTGTCGAAGGTGTCGGGCTTCGCTGCGGCCGCTGCCTCGAGCGCACTGCCCGCGCCGCCGTTGAAGTGCATCAGGTGCCGGAGCGCGGGGCGCCCTTCACGCGCCGCCTCGAGCTCGGCCGCCAGGCGCGCATCGCACAGAGCGTGGCTCACCTGGGCCTTGTCCAGGATCACGCCGAGTTCCTTGGCGCGCAGCAGCGGCATCGTGCCCACGGCGATCCCGCCGGCCTTGAAGACGCCCAGGAAGCAGGCCGCGAGCATCGGGCTGTTGGCGCCGCGCAGCAGCACGCGGTTGCCGGGAACGAGGCCCTGGTCCTCCACCAGCACCCGGGCGATGCGGTTGGCCTGCGCGAGCAGCTCGGCGTAGGTCCAGGTGCGGCCGTCCGCGCCCACCAGGCAGCGTCGGTTGCCCTGGCCGGCCTGCGCGCGCCGGTCCAGCAGTTCGGTGGCGCAGTTCAGGCGCGTGGGCAGGGCCCGCAGCTCGGGCAGGTCGAAGACGAATTCGGGCAGGTCCTGCGGGGCGGGCAGGCGGTCCCGGGCAAAGGTGTCGATCACGCGTGGGTCCTCCGGTCTGGAGCCGGCGCGGGCACCTCCCGCCGCACCAGGCACTACACTGGTGCGCCATCATGCGACGGATCCGGGATATCTCGCCTAGCGTCCACCCGGGGTCGCCCGTTTTTCCTGGGGATACCCCCTACCGGCAGGCCTGGAGCGCCACCATCGGCCCGGGTTGCCCGGTCAACGTGAGCGCGCTCACGCTCAGCCCCCACGTGGGGGCGCATGCCGATGCGCCGCTGCACTACGATCCGGCCGGCTCCCCGGTGGGCGCGCTCGACCTGCATCCGTACCTGGGGCCTTGCCGCGTGGTGCATGCGCTGGATTGCGGCGCGCTCGTGCACTGGCGCCACCTCGTGCATGCGATGGATACGCCCGACAGGCCCTTGCCCCCGCGTGTGCTCGTGCGCACCTACCGCACCCACCCCGGCGACCGCTGGGACCCGGGCCTGGCCGGCTTCGACCCCGAGGCCGTGGAGGCGCTCGCCGACCGGTGCGTGGTGCTCGTGGGCATCGACACCGCGAGCATCGACCCGGCCCAGAGCAAGACGCTGCCGAGCCACCAGGTGATCCGGGCGCGCGGCATGCGGGTGCTGGAAAATCTCGTGCTCGACGACGTGCCCGAGGGCGACTACGAACTCATCGCGCTGCCGCTCAAGCTCGCGCAGGCGGATGCCTCGCCGGTGCGGGCGGTACTCCGGGATCTTGCGTGACCCCCACGCCACCTTCACCCGAAACCCTCATGACCTCCCCTCCCGCCAGCCCGAGCCCCACCTCACCCGCCACGCGACAGGCCTGCCTGGCCCTCGACGCCGCCGACCCGCTGGCCCCGCTGCGCCGGCAATTCTCGGTTCCCGAGGGCCTGATCTACCTGGACGGCAACTCGCTGGGCGTGCTACCCGCGAGTACGCCGGCGCGCGTGGCGCAGGTGGTGCAACAGGAGTGGGGCCAGGGGCTCATCCGCAGCTGGAACGACGCGGGCTGGATGGCGCTGGCGCAGCGCGTGGGCGACAAGATCGCGCGGCTCGTGGGTGCGGGGGCGGGTGAGCTCGTGGTGGCCGACTCGACCTCGGTGAACCTCTTCAAGGTGCTGAGCGCGGCGCTCTCGATCGCGCGCGCCGATGACCGGGCGCGGCGCGTGATCGTCTCCGAGCCGGGCAATTTCCCGACCGACCTCTACATCGCCGAATCGCTGGCGGCGCAGCACGGCTGCACGCTGGAGCTCGTGCCGCCTGAGGAGCTGCCCGCGCGGCTGGCCCGAGGCGCAGACGTGGCGCTGCTCACGCTCACCCACGTGAACTACAGGAACGGACGACTGCACGACATGGCCGCACTCACGCAGGCGGCGCATGCCGCCGGGGCGCTGACGGTGTGGGACCT
>JBJTVI010000255.1:0-8326 GCA_046081145.1 Rubrivivax sp. | reverse complement strand
CGAGTTTGTCGAGGTGGCCGTCGCGCGTAACGACGAGTTGGTAGATGGGGGCCAGCTTGTCGTTCTTGAGGATCAACTCCTCGATCTGCGTCGGGAATACGTTGACGCCGCGGATGATCAGCATGTCGTCGCTGCGGCCGGTGATCTTGCCGATGCGGCGCATGCTGCGCGAGGTAGGCGGCAACAGCCGCGTGAGGTCGCGCGTGCGATAGCGGATGACGGGCATCGCCTCCTTCGTCAGCGAGGTGAAGACGAGCTCGCCCTCCTCGCCGTCGGGCAGCACCGCGCCGCTCACCGGGTCGATGATCTCCGGGTAGAAGTGGTCCTCCCAGACCACCGGCCCATCCTTCGTCTCCACGCACTCGCTGGCCACGCCCGGGCCCATCACTTCCGACAGGCCGTAGATGTCCACCGCATCGATGCCCGCGGCGCGCTCGATGTCGCGGCGCATCTCCTGCGTCCAGGGCTCGGCGCCGAAGATGCCCACCTGCACCGACATCGCCGAAGGGTCCTTGCCCTGGCGGCGGAACTCCTCCACGATCACCTGCATGTAGCTGGGCGTGACCATGATGATGTCGGGGCGGAAATCCTCGATCAGCTGCACCTGCTTCTCGGTCTGCCCGCCGCTGACCGGCACCACCGTGCAGCCCAGCCGCTCGGCCCCGTAGTGCGCGCCCAGGCCGCCCGTGAAGAGGCCGTAGCCGTAGGCCACGTGCACCATGTCCCCGCGGCGCCCGCCGGCCGCGCGGATGCTGCGCGCCACGAGATCGGCCCAGCGGTCGATGTCGCCCTGCGTGTAGCCCACCACCGTCGGCTTGCCCGTGGTGCCGGAGGAGGCGTGCACCCGCACCACCTGCTCGCGCGGCACCGCAAAGAGGCCGAAGGGGTAGTTCTCCCGCAGCTCGGACTTGGCCGTTAAGGGGAACTTCGCCAGATCCGCCAGCGTCTTGCAGTCAGAAGGATGCACGCCCTTGGCGTCGAAGGCGCGCCGGTAGTGCGGCACGTTGTCGTAGGCGTGCTGCAGCGTCCACTGCAGGCGCTCGAGTTGCAGCGCCTGCAGCTCGTCGCGGCTCGCGCGCTCGATGGGCTCGAGGTCGCCCGGGGCGGGGTGCTTGACCGGCATCGGGAGTGTCTCCTGTGGGTCTGTGTCGGAGGGGTTCGGTGAGGGCAGCTGCGGGCGCTCTCAGGCAGACGCCGCGCGCTGCTTGCCCATCGGCAGCCCCTCCACCACGGGCTTGCCCTTCATGGTGTAGGAGCGCCCGCGAAAGGCCGCCACGGCCTCGCCATGCTGGTTGCGCACGGTGATGTCGTACACGCCCGTGCGGCCGGACTTGCTCAGCTCCACCGCCTCGGCGCCGAGGGTGTCGCCCAGCCTTGCAGCGGCCATCAGGTTGACGTCGAAGCCCGAGGCCACGGTGAGCTCGTTGTAGGCGTTGCAGGCGTAGGCGAAGGCCGTGTCGGCCAACGTCGTGATGAGCCCGCCGTGGGCAATGCCGTGGCCGTTGAGCATCTCGCGGCGGATCACCATGCGCGTGGTGGCGCTGCCCGGGCCCACGGCCGTCACCTCGATGCCCAGCCAGTGCAGCACGTGGTCGTCGCGCCACATGGCTGCGCGCACGGCCTGGGCCACCGATTGGGCATCCGAACGGGTCACCGATTGAGCATCCATGCGGGCATCCAACTCAGCGGTCCTTGAAGACGGGCGCGCGCTTGGCCAGAAACGCCCCCACGCCCTCGGCGAAATCGTGCGCCTTGCCGAGTTCGCCCTGCGTGCGCGCCTCCAGGCGCAGCGCCTCGGTGAACTCCATCGTCATCGAGGTGTCGATCGCGCGGCGCGTCTCGGCCAGCGCGCGGCTGGGCATCGCGGCCAGGCGCGTGGCGAGCTTGTTGGCCTCGTCCATCAGCGCGGCGTCGTCCACGCAGCGCCAGATCAGCCCGATGCGCTCGGCCTCCTCGGCCGGCAGCTTGTCGCCCGACATCGCCAGCCCGATGGCGCGTGCGCGGCCCACCAGGCGCGGCAGCAGCCAGGTGCCGCCGCAGTCGGGCACCAGGCCGATCTTGCTGAAGGCCTGGATGAAGCTCGCGCCGCGCGCGGCCAGCACGAAGTCGCAGCACAGCGCGAGGTTGGCACCGGCACCGGCTGCCACCCCGTTCACGGCGGCGATCACGGGCACGGGCATCGTGCGCACGCGGGTGGCCAGCGGGCGGTAGAAGCGGTCGACCACCGCGGCCACGTCGGGCGGGCCGCCGGAGCCGACCATGGACGGGTCGGCGAGATCCTGCCCGGCACAAAAGCCCCGGCCGGCACCCGTCAGGATCACGGCGCGCACCGCGGGGTCGGCCGCCGCCTCCTCCAGCGCGGGCAGCAGCAGCCCGTGCATCTGGGCCGTGAAGGCGTTGAGCGAGGCCGGGCGGTTCAGCGTGAGGACGCGAACCGGGGCGTCGCCCGAGACGAGGATGGTGGCTTCGGACATGCGCGGGCTCTCCTGTGGCGCGCGTGCCTGAACCGGTCTGGCGAGCCCTCTCGGGCGGGTGGCGAGAATTATTCGACCGCGCGGTCGGCTAACTCTACCGGAAAGCCGGGGGGAAGCGCAAGCCCCCCTGCTTCAGGCCCCCGATCCACCCCGCTGCGCCCGGCTCACCCGCACGCCAGGCGCCGCCCTCAACCCGGGAAGCGAGCCTGCAGCCACGCCAGCAAGGTGCGCAGCGTCTGCGCCTCGCCGCCCACCGGGCGGCCCGGGCGGGCCGTGTCGTTCCAGGCGAAGAGATCGAGGTGCAGCCAGGGCACCTGGGCGGGTACGAAATCCTGCAGGAAGAGCGCTGCCGTGACGGCGCCGGCCATCGCGTTCTTGCCGGTGTTGACGATGTCGGCGATGTCGCTCTCGATGTTGGCGTGGTAGCCGTCCCACAGCGGCATGTGCCACAGGGGGTCGTGCAGCGCCACGCCCTGGTCCACGAGCGCGCGCGCCAGTGTCGTGTCGCGGCAGAAGAGCGCCGGCAGCTGCGGGCCCAGGGCCACGCGCGCGGCACCCGTGAGCGTGGCCATGTCGATCATCAGCTCGGGCTTGCCCTCCGCGCCGTAAGCCAGCGCGTCGCACAGGATCACGCGCCCTTCGGCATCGGTGTTGCCGATCTCGATGTGCACGCCCGCACGCGTGCGGATGACGTCGCCGGGCCGGTAGGCGTTGCCCGAGACCGCGTTTTCCACCGCCGGGATCAGCAGCTGCAGCCGCACCTTCAGGCCCCGCGCCATCACGAGCGTGGCCAGGCCCAGCGCGTGCGCGGCGCCACCCATGTCCTTCTTCATGAGGCGCATGCCGTCTGCGCCCTTGAGGTCCAGGCCGCCCGTGTCGAAGCACACGCCCTTGCCCACCAGCACCAGCTTGGGGTGCTTGGGGTTGCCCCAATTCAGCTCGATGAGCCGCGGTGCACGCGCCGCCGCGCGGCCCACGGCGTGGATGGCCGGAAAGCCCGCGCGCAGCAGCTTGTCGCCCACGATCTCGCGAAAGGTGGCGCCGTGCACCCGAGCCACCTCGCGCACGGCCTGCGCGAGCTCTTCGGGGCCCATGTGCTCGGCCGGGGTGTTGACGAGGTCGCGCACCTGGCACAAGGCCTCGGCCACAACGAGCGCCTGGCGTGCCGGGGCGCTGGCGGGCAGCTGCAGCTCGGCTGTCGCGCGGCGCGGGGCCTTGTAGCGGCTGAAGTGGTAGCTCCCCAGGTGCCAGGAGAGCGCCGCTGCGTAGGGGTCGGCCGGGAGCCCGGCCTCCCCCAGCCGGTAGCGCCCGACAGGCAGGCTGCGCGGCAGCGCGGCCAGCGCGTAGGGGTGCGAGGCGCTGCGCACACCCGCCCAGGCCTCGAGCAGCTCGCCACCGGGCCCCGAAACGAGCGCGTGCGTGTCGGGCGCGCCCTCGAAACCCACCTGCGAGAGCCAGCGGCGGGTGGCGGCGGGCGCGCGGGCGGCGGCGGCGGCAAAGCCGGCACGGTCCACGAGCTGGATCGGGATGGAGGTGGAAGCGGGCTTGCGAAGGGAGACGCTCATGGGCAGGGATGTCGTAGGCTGCGGGGATGGATGAGGATACTGCGCGCGCAGCCGGGCTCACCCGGCGCCGGCTGCTGCAGGCGGGCTCGCGCGGCGCGGCCTGGGTGGGGGCCGCCTGGCTGGCCCGCAGCGGCCATGCCCGGGCAGCCGGGGCCGACGGCGCCGCCTGGCGCATCCCGGCGGATTTCGAGCCCGCGCGGGCCATCTGGATCGGCTGGGACACGGCCCACCGCGAGATCAGCGTGCAGCTGGCGCGCGAGCTCGCCCCGCACGCCACCGTCGAGGTGGCCGCACGCACCGAGGAGGGCCACCAGGAGGCCCTCGCGGCGCTCTCCGCAGCCGGGCTGTCGGCCCCGCGCGTGCAGGTACACCTGATGCCCGAGGCGCTCTTCTTCGTGCGCGACGGGGCCGTCTTTGCCACCGCTGGCGGTGGGGCGCTGGGCGTCGTGGACTTCGCCTGGAACGACTACGGCCGCCCGGGCTGGTGCCGCACGCTGCACCCTGGCAACCCGGGCGCCTGGCCAGGCTGCGAAGGGGGCTCCGGCGCATCCCGGCAGGATTTCGACCTCGCCCTGGCTCAGCACCTGGGCGCGCAGGTGCTGCGCGTGCCGCTGGTGGCCGAGGGCGGCAGCATCGAATCCAACGGCCAGGGCCTCGTGATTGCCAATGCCGCGCTCGTGCAGCAGCGCCATCCGGGGCGGGCCTTCGGCGAGTTGCAGCGCCTGTATGGGCAGCTGCCCGGCGTGCGCAAGGTGATCTGGCTGCCCGCCGGCCTGGCGCAGGACCCCCCGCTGCGCGCCACGATCACCGGGCGCCACGTGGCCTGGGGCACGGGCGGGCACACCGACGAGTTCGTGCGCTTTGCCGACGCGCGGACGGTGCTGCTGGCCTGGCCCGACGAGGCCGAAGCGGCGCGCCACCCCGTGGCGCGCCTGAACCTCGCGCGCATGCGGCGCAACCTGGAGATCCTCTCGCGGGCCACCGATCTCGAAGGCCGCCCGCTGCGCGTGCTCAGGCTCCCGCTGCCGCGCACGGTCGAGCGTCGCGTGTTCCTCTCGGCCGCGGCCGACCCGGGCTGGTCCGAGCAGTGGTCGGCGGCGTGGTTCCCGGCGAGCGAACGCCGGCGCCAGGGCGATGCGGTGATGCAGGTGGCCATCACGAGCACGCTCAACTTCGTGGTGGCCAACGGGCTGGTGCTGGTGCCCGGCTACACCGAGCACGGCACCCCGCGCGCCACGCAGGACCGCGTTCAGCGCGTGCTCGAGCAGGCCTTTGCGGGGCGGCGCGTGCGCTTCATCGACGCCATCGGCCTGAACTGGGTGGGCGCCGGCCCGCACTGCGCCACGCTCAACGAGCCGCGACTGGGCTGAGCCGGGGCCCGCCGTGCGGCGCGGCTAGGAGGCAGCAGGCGCAGCAGCAGCGGCCTGGGCCGCCTGGTTTTTCTCGGCGCGCCACTGCACCAGGCGCGTCATGTTGCGCATCGAGATCTGGTGCGCATGGATGAGGGCCATCGCGCCGTTGCGAAAGAGCTCCACCGCCTTGGCGTCGTCGAGCTCGGCAAGCTTGGCCGAATCCACCGAGTAGAAGCCATCCACGGGGATCTTCTCGCCAGCGGGCGTGGTGGCCTCGAAGCGGGTGTCCATCAGGAGCCCGGCATCGGCCAGCAGCTGGCCCAGCTCGGGGCCGCGCAGCACCTCGCCGGCCACCTTGCCGATCTCGTCGGCCAGCCCGCGCGTGCGTTCGCTGGGCTCGCCGGCCGCATCGAAGACCGGCTCGCCTTCGGTGCGCGACCAACCCGGCCACGCCTCGTCGATGGCGATCACCACCCGCTCCTCCTCGATGCCGGCCACGCCGAAGGGGTACATGCGCAGCAGCGCCGGTACGTAGCGGACACGCCAGGCAGAGCCCTGCACGTACAGGTTTTCGCCCGAGGTGAGGCCGAACACGGCCACCGGTACCAGCTCGTTGCGGCCCTGGGCGTCGCCCTGGCGCACGAAGACGATCGGGAAATCCACCGCCACATCGGCGAACTCCAGGGCGGCCACCGCGATCGAGTTAATGCCCTGCGCCACCGACCAGTCGTCGGTGGTGCGCGCCACCTTGAGGTCGCGGTGCGCCCGGGCGTCGAGCATCACGGGCTTGCGGTACAGGCTGGGGTGGATCATGGTGCGGCCTCGGGTTCCGGGGGTGAGGGGGTGACGAGGACCTTGTCCACGCGCTTGCCGTCCAGGTCGACCACCTCGAAGCGCCAGCCGCCCCAGTGGACGCGGTCGGCCGTGCGCGGCAGGCGGCCCAGCAGCAGCATGATCATGCCAGCCAGCGTGTTGTAGCGCCCGCGCTCCTCGTCGGGGAGTTCGGCCAGCTCGAGCCTGTCCTTGAGCTCGGTGGCCGGGATGAGCCCGTCGAGCAGCCAGCTGCCATCGGGGCGACGCACGGCCCAGCTGTCGTCCCCCGCGGGCACGGCGAACTCGCCGGTGATGGCCTCGAGCACGTCGCGCTCGGTGATCACGCCCTGCACGGCACCGTACTCGTCGACGACGAAGACCAGGTCCGAGGCCGATTGGCGCAGGTTTTCCAGCAGCTCCATCCCCGAGAGCGTCTCGGGCAGGAAGACCGGCGGCTCCACGATGGCCGCCAGGTCCACCTCCTGCCCGGCCGCCAGCGGCGCCAGCAGCCGGTGTGCGTGCAGCACGCCGATGACTTCGTCCAGACCGCCGCGGCAGACCGGGTAGCGGCCGTGCGGCTGCGTGGCCACCCGGTCGAGCAGCTCGCGCAGCGGGGCCTGGACGTCCAGCCACACGATCTCGGTGCGCGGGATCATCATCGAGCCGATCTGGCGCTCGTCCAGCCGAAAAACGTTGCGCACCATCTGGTGCTCCTGCTTCTCGATCACCCCGGCATCGAGCCCCTCCTCGAGCTGCGCCGCGATCTCCTCTTCCGTCACGGCGCGGCTCGGGCCGCCGCGCACGCCCAGCAGCCGCAGCACCGCCTCGGTGGAGGCGCCCAGCAGCACCACGAAGGGCCGCGTGGCCGCCGACAGCGCGTTCATCGGCCCGGCCACCAGCCGCGCCACCTGCTCCGGGTACATCTGGCCGATGCGCTTGGGCACGAGCTCGCCGAAGATGATCGTGAGATAGGTGATGAGCGCCACCACCAGGCCCGTGGCCGTCATCTGCGCCGGGCGCACCTGCAGCCCGAAGGTCTGCTGCAGCCAGGCTGCCAAGGGCGCCGCGAAGGCCGCCTCGCCGACGATGCCATTGAGCACGCCAATCGAGGTGATGCCGATCTGCACCGTGGAGAGGAACTTGGTGGGGTGCTCGTGCAGGTCCATGGCTGCGCGCGCACCGGGCTCGCCCGATTCCACCATCACGAGCAGCCGCGTCTTGCGGCTGGCGGTCAGGGCCATCTCCGACATCGCAAAGAGGCCGTTGAGAACGATCAGCAGGATGACTAGCGCAGTGTCCATGCGAGCCGGACGAAGGGGGGGCCGAGGCCGCGAGCCCGCTCTCCGGTTGCGTCGTGAAGGGGCGGGGAGCGTAGCAGAATCGGCCCATGGACTACCTCATCGGGGACGTGCAGGGGTGCGACGACGCGCTGGGCCGGCTCCTGTCGGCCTGCGGCTTTTCGCCCTCGCGCGATCACCTCGTGCTGCTGGGCGATCTCGTCAACCGCGGGCCGGCGTCGCTGGCCGTGCTGCGCCGCCTGCGCGCGCTGGAGGGCAGCGCCACCTGCCTGCTGGGCAACCACGACCTGCACCTGCTGGCGGTGGCCGAGGGGTTGCGCAAGCTGCACCGCGGCGACACCTTCTGCGACATCCCCTACGACCCCGGGCGCGAGAGCTGGCTCGCGTGGCTGCGCGAGCGCCCGCTGGCACACGAGGCCAGCGGCTGGCTGTGCGTGCACGCGGGCGTGCCGCCGCAGTGGGATGCGGCGCAGACGCTGGCGCATGCCTCCGAGGTTCAGGCCGTGCTGCGCGGCGAGCAGTTCGGCGACTTCATCCGCGCGATGTACGGCGACGAGCCCGCGCGCTGGGACGATGCGCTGGCCGGCCAGGAGCGGCTGCGCTTCATCGTCAACGCGCTCACGCGCGTGCGCTTCGTGGAGGCCGACGGGGCGCTGGAGTTCAAGACCAAGGAAGGCGCCGAGGCCGCCCCCGCCGGCTGCGTGCCGTGGTTCGACGCCCCTGAGCGCCGCACGGCCGGCACGCCGATCGCCTTTGGCCACTGGAGCACGCTGGGCCGCGTGGAGCGGCCGGCGCTGCTTGCGCTGGACACCGGCTGCGTGTGG
>JBJTVI010000254.1:0-2582 GCA_046081145.1 Rubrivivax sp. | reverse complement strand
CCTCGATGCCGGTGGCAATCGCGAAGATGTTGGGGTCGAAGATGATGTCCTCGGGCGCGAAGCCCACCTCATCGACCAGGATGCGGTAGGCCCGCGCGCAGATCTCCGTCTTGCGCGCGAAGGTGTCGGCCTGGCCCTTTTCGTCGAAGGCCATGACCACCGTGGCCGCGCCGTAGCGGCGAATGAGCCTTGCCTGCTGGCGAAAGGGCTCCTCGCCCTCCTTGAGCGAGATCGAGTTGACGATGCCCTTGCCCTGCAGGCACTTCAGGCCCGCCTCGATCACCTCCCACTTGGAGGAGTCGATCATGATGGGCACGCGTGCGATCTCTGGCTCGCCGGCGATCAGGTTGAGGAATCTCACCATGGCGGCCCGGCTGTCGAGCATGGCCTCGTCCATGTTGATGTCGATGATCTGCGCGCCGTTTTCCACCTGCTGACGCGCCACCGCGAGCGCCTGCTCGAAATCGCCGGCCAGGATCATCCGCGCGAAGGCCTTGGAGCCCGTGACGTTGGTGCGCTCGCCGATGTTGACGAAAAGCGAGCCCTGGCCGATGGCCATGGGCTCCAGGCCCGACAGGCGCATCGGCGGCGGCGCGGGCCGGGCGGCCGTGCCGCCTGCAGGGTTGGCGAGGCTCGGGGGATCGTCCGCGGACGGGTCGGAGTGGGGCGGCAGGCTCATGGTCACACGCAAGGTGGTGAAACGAGCGCCGTTGCCGGCCGCGCGCAGCCGCTGGGGTGCCCAGTCCGCGCACGACATCCCGAGCCTGGTGGCGCGGCGCCTCGCACCGGCCATCGCAACGCCCCTCGGGAAACCACCAATTTTAGCGGCTGTGCGAGGTCCGTTCCGGCAGCGGCGCCGCGCTGCTGATGCCCGGGCCGATACGGCGGGCGCGCGCCGGCAGTGGCTCGCAGCGCGCCTCGTCCAGCCCGGCGGCGGCCTGCTCGGGCAGCGCCGGGCTCTCGCGGCGCATCGACAGGCCCACGGCCAGGATGTCGATCACCAGCAGGTGCAGGATCCGGCTGACCATCGGCACGTGGGTGGAGACGTCCTCCACGTGGTCGACGATGAGCGCCACCTCGGCGCGGCGCGCCAGGGGGGAATTGCCCGCGGTGATGGCGATCACGCAGGCGCCGCGCGCGTGTGCCGCGTCGGCCACCTCCAGCAGGTCGTCGATGCGTCCGCTGCTGCTGATCACCACGGCCACGTCGCGCGGCTCCATCACGGCGGCGGCCAGGCGCTGCAGCCGCGCATCGGTGTAGGCGGCGCTGGGCAGCCCCAGGCGCAGGAACTTGAACTGCGCGTCGTCGGCCACCGCTCCGTGGTGGCCCACGGCGTGGAACTCCACGCGCCGGGCCTGCGTGAGCAGTTCCACCGCGCGGTCGATCGTGTCGCGGTTGAGCTGGTCTCGCAGCTGCAGGATCGAGGAGGCCGTGTTGCCCAGCACCTTCGCGCCGAGCTCGAGCATCGAGTCCTCGCCCGTGACCTGCGTGTGGGTGACCGGGATGGTGCCCGTCAGGCCCGAGGCCAGGCGCAGCTTGAAATCCGACAGGCCCTCGCAGCCCAGCGAGCGGCAGAAGCGGATGACCGTGGGCTGGCTCACCTGCGCGGCCTTGGCGATCGCCGCGATCGGATCGTTGAGGGTGGAGCGCGGCTGCGCCAGGACGAGGTCGGCCACGCGGCGCTCGGCCGGCGAGAGCGTGGGCCGGGCACGCTGGATCTGGCCCAGGATGGCCGAGCCCTGTGCCGACTCCAGCCCGCGCAGCTGCGCCGCCAGGATCGCCGAGGCTCCTTCGAGCGTGGCCTGCTCCGACGTGATGACGTAAGTGGGGATGGCGCGCAGGTAGTCGCTGAAGCGTCCCTTGTCCTCGAAGCGCGCCCGAAAGGGCCCGGCATCGAACCAGCCGCCCAGCCGCGGCACGATGCCCCCGCCGATGAAGATGCCGCCGAATGCGCCTTGCACGACAGCGAGGTTGGAGGCTGCGGTGCCCAGGATCAGGCAGAACACCTCCAGCGTCTCCCGGCAGCGCCCATCGCCCTGCTCGAGGGCGCGGCGCGTGATCTCGGGGGCCGCCAGGCCCTGCACCGGGATGCCGTCGCGGTGCTGCAGGGCGCGGTGGATGAGCTCGATCCCCGGCCCTGACAGCAGCCGCTCGAAGGAGACGTGGTCGTGCTCCGTGAGGGCGTAGCGCAGGATGCCGATCTCGCGCTCGTCGCGCGGGGAGAAGCTCGTGTGGCCGCCCTCCGTGCCGAGCGCCACCCAGCCGCCATCGGCCGGAATGAGGCCCGACACCCCCAGGCCCGAGCCCGCACCGAGCACGCCGATCACGCTGCGCTCGCGCGGGGCGCCGCCGCCGACCTGCCGGCGCTGCCCCGGCTGCAGGCGGGGCAGCGCCATCGCCAGCGCGGTGAAGTCGTTGACCACCACCAGCGTGTCCAGGCCCAGCCGCTCGCGCATCTGCTCGATGGAGAAGGCCCAGTGGTAGTTGGTCATGCGGACCTGATCACCCTCCACCGGGTTGGCGATCGCCACCGCCGCGTGCCGGATGGCCACCGAGCCCAACGAGGTCAGGTAGGCGGTGAC